>JANXNO010000657.1 GCA_025354075.1 Burkholderiales bacterium
TCCCCTCGATGGAAGGGTTAGGCGTCACTGTACGTCGTAGAGCCCACGGCTGACTGCGAATTGGGTGCATCTTGAATCCAGGCTCTCTGAGTTCGACCAAAATTCCTTCTCAAGGGCGTCGAGTGCGAGTCCACGCTTGTCCTTGATGTCGAGAGCTTCGATCTCGGGCAGAAGTGTGTTCCTTGCCTCGAAGTTAACAGGGACCGGATGATCACCGAAGAGCAACTCCTTGGCTTCGAGAACTAGAGCGTACGTGCGAGACGCTTCGAGCTCAAGCAACCCGTCCAAAGCTAGGCCATACAGTTCGCCCGAGTGATTTGCGAAGAATTGGTAGAAGCCGCCGTTGAATACCTCGCCAAGGAGGCACCTGACCGCATAGTAGGTTCGTTCGCTTGGAGACAGGATCGAGACTCCGCCGGTCTGGGAGTGCACACGGCGAACGAGGTCAAGCCAGAAGAGCCGTGCGGGGCTCTTGTCATACTTTCGCTCGTCTTCCCGCTGGCGCTTGCCTGCCTCAATGCGATCGCGATACCCGCCCTTGCAAGGCATGCACAAGCCGGAGTTCTTGGCAGCTGTGTCAGTGTGGATGAGTTCGCCACAAGCGGAGCAGGGTACGCGGTTGGTCATTGCGTGTGACGCCTAACGTGTTTTAACGAACACGTGAAAGTATAACTTTTTAATAGTGCGTTTGGCAATTTGCTGATTTGTCATTTCGTGCATTCTATGTTTGGTTGGAAAATTGATATACTGTTTTAATGAACAGTTTAACTGATGAGCGCGAAAAGCCAGCCAAGCCGCGCTTGCTGACGCAAGTTCGCGAGCGGATTCGTTTTCATCATTTTGCGCTTTCTACTGAGAAAGTCTACGTTCACTGGATTCGTTTTTTCATTCGCTTTCATGGGTTACGGCATCCTGAAACGATGGGGCGGGTGGAGGTTGAGGCGTTTTTGACGCATTTGGCGAGTGAGCGCAATGTGGCGGCGTCAACGCATCGGCAGGCGCTCTCGGCACTGCTCTTTTTGTATCGTGAGGTGCTCAACATTGAGCTGCCGTGGATGATGGAGATCGGTCGCCCGAAAACGCCGCAGCGACTGCCCGAGGTGCTGACAGTCGGCGAGGTGCTGCGCACCCTGTCGTTAATGCAGGGCGAGCACGCGACGTTGGCGAAATTGCTTTACGGCACGGGCATGCGCATTTTGGAGGGCATGCGGCTGCGCACTAAGGACGTGGACTTTGAGCGTGGAGCGATCATCGTGCGCGAAGCTAAGGGTGGCAAGGACCGCGTGGTGATGCTGCCGCGCTCGCTGCGCGATGAATTGAAGCAACAACTGCGGTTAAGCCATGCCATTTGGGAAGCTGATCGCGCGGCGAAGCTGCCCGGTGTTGAAATGCCGCATGCCTTAGCCGTGAAGTATCCGCGCGCGGGGGAGAGCTGGGGCTGGCATTGGCTGTTTCCGCAAGCGGCCATCGCTGCGGATCCGCGCACGGGTAAGCGGCGTCGTCATCATGCGTACCCGCAAACGTTTCGCCGCGCGCTGACGGTGGCGCTGCGCGCGGCGGGGGTTACCAAACCGGCGACGGTGCATACGCTGCGACATTCGTTTGCGACGCATTTGTTGCAGAGCGGCGCGGATATTCGTACCGTGCAGACGTTGCTCGGCCACGCCGATGTGTCGACCACGATGATCTACACACACGTTCTGAAGATTGCCGGTGGTGCGCCGAGTCCGCTGGATGAACTCGATTTCAATGCACCAGCGCGGTACCGGGACGATGAAACGCTGGCCCGGTTGAATGCGATACCTGCCTGAATTTCGTTAACAGCTTTTTCGCGTAATGCCCGATGCATATCGGCTTGGTAGCCAATATATGCAATTGTCGACTATACGCTCTTATCGCTTTAAGCCCTTATCGGATAAGCGTTCGCGCGGAAAGACAATGGTCAACCAACACGCTCGGGCTTGACGAATCCTGCTGCGCCGCTACGTCGCAGCGGTTGCGGCACCGCGCTGCGCCGCGCTCGCGCCATGCCCCGCCGCGCGCAGCACGGCAGCCCGCGTGTCCGGCGGCAGCAAAAACGCGGCGTCCTCGGCACGCGCCAAGAGCGCGGGCTCAAAGTGCACGCAATCAGCCGCATCAAGTCGCACCAGCCCTGCCCGCAGCAACGCATCAAACGCCGAACGAAACTGCGTGCGATCTGAAAACTCGGGCGCGTTGAAGACGTGCGTCATCGCCAGATGTTGCGCGGCTTGCTGACAAAGTGTTTCTAATGATTCGCGACTCTTTTCTCCACTTTCGCCTCGCACAACGAGCGCCAGCATTAATGCGTGTCGTGTGAGCGTTGGGCGAATCGTCGATGCGAGCACTTCGAGATGCATCGCTGCGTCGGTGCCTTGCGGTGACGCGCTCACTACGTTGGCTTCTGTTTCAATGGTCGCCCAGTGATCGGTGCCGAGCGTTTCCAGCGTCCGTTCAAACGCAAGAAATTTCGGCGTCACCGGTCCCAGGTCAGCCAAAGGCTCGTCTACGGCAAAGTCAAACTGCGCGTCTGCATGAGTCTCGCGCCACGGCGGCAGGTACAGCTCGGATTCGAGCAACACGTACAGTTCGCGCGCCAACCGCGCCAGTTTGGTTTTTCCGATCACGCCGTGCTGCACGATCAGGCACGCGAGCAGCCCCGGCAGCGCGAAGCAATGCAGCACGTTGTTGCGAAAATAGGTCAGCGAAACCGCCGCCGTCGGCTCGGCCAACACCACATCGCCCAGAGGATGAGACTTGCGCGTGAGGTAACCCATGCGCGCGGTGTACGCGATGGCCTCTGCGCCCGTGAGTTTGGTTGGCACGGCTTCGGGTGCGGTGCGCGATTGCGACACGAGATGAAGCAACCGCTCGACGATGCTTGCAAGTTGCGCCGCATCTGCCGCGTGTTTGGGCGTCGCGAGCAATGCGGTTGCAACGACGGCGACGGGGTTCAAATGCACCGCGCCATTGATGCGCTCGGCAATCTGCCGTGATACTTCGGTCAGCGCGCGTCGTCGCAGCGACTTGTCGGCAAGCCAGTCGTCCATGCCTTTTGCGCCCTCAGCGTCGAGCAGTTCACCCAACGCGATGGGCCTTGCAAAGCTCACGCCCACTGCGCCAAAACGCTCGCGACGCAAATCGCGTATGGCGGTGACCAATCCGAAGATTGATTCTTTTCGTTTGGCCTTGCCTGCCAGCTCCTCCGTATAACTGCCGCCTTCCATCAGCTTTTCGTAACCGATGTAAACCGGGATAAACAGCAGTGGTCGCGCGTGCTCACGCAGATAACTTTGCACCGTCATCGAGATCAGTCCCGCTTTCGGCGGCAGCAGTCGTCCCGTGCGCGAGCGACCGCCTTCGACGAAATATTCCATCGGAAAGCCACGCTTCAAGACCTCATGAACGTACGCGGCAAACACTTCGCCGTACAACTCGTCGTTCTTGAAAGATCGCCGCAAAAAGAACGCGCCGCCACGACGAAGAATGCCACCGACAATCGGCAGATTGAGGTTCGCGCCCGCTGCGATGTGCGGCACGGTCAAACCGATTTTGTGAACGACGTACGACAGCAACAAGTAATCAATATGGCTGCGGTGACACGGCACATACACCAGCGTGTTGTCCTTAGCCAGCGCTTGCAAACGTTCCACACCGCGCAGATCAACGCCGTCGTAAATGCGGTTCCACAAACGGCCTAGCAGCCCTTCCATAATGCGTACCAAAAGGTACGAATAGTCAGCGGCGATCTCGCGACCGATGCTGTCGGCCCGCGCCTCGACTTTGGCGAGCGTGGTTTTCTTGTCATCGACTTCGCGAAGAATCGCTCCGCGCACGCGCGGCTCACGCATCATGCTGTCGATCAGCGTGCGCCGATGCGACAAATCGGGCCCAATCGCCGCCTCGCGCTCAGTGCGAAATTCCGTGCGCAACAAACGTGCCGCCCGACGAACAATGCGCTCGCGATCCAGCCCCTCAATCTGCGCGATATGGATCAGCTCAGCCAGTGAAATTACCTCGCCAAACTTGGCAATGACCGAGCGACGAAAGAAGATCATTGCGAACAGTTGCTTCAACCGCGAGCGCCCACCCCACCCCTCCGCCGCCCACAATCGCAGCCAGCGCAGGCCTCGTAATGGTGAGTCTTCGCGTTCTTCACGCTCCGGCGCGCGGCCCCAGAAGATGCTCACCGGAATCAGTTGCACGTCCGCCATGCGGCCCTCAGCCACGGCATCCACCAGTCGCGTTAGCCGTTGCGCTGAAACCCCGCTGCGATCCTCATGCAGCGCAAAGAACGCGTGACGCTCTGGACGCGCGCCGAGGTTCTGGGGCGCGAGCAGTGGTGCGTGTGATTTCGGAATGTCGTGGCGTCGCGTCAAGTCATCAAGCAACGCGCTGTTGGTCAGTGACGGGCGCGGCAACACATAGCAAACGGGTGCAGTGGGCTCGATGATCAGCGGGTGCGGAAACACCTGAACCCGCACCCACAGCGTCAACAGCCGCCGCACTAACGACTGAAACCAGCGTTGCGGAGCTTCCAGGAAATCGATGCTGTTCATACAGCAGATTGTGCCTGCTTGATGAGGAGTGCCGCCCGGTCAACCGCGTCCGCAGAATCACATTCGACAACATCGCCGTCAAAACTGCGCAGCCACGTAATTTGTCGTTTGGCAAGTTGCCGCGTGGCGAATAGCGCGCGGTCAAACATCTCTGCTTTTGGCGCACGGCCTTCCAGCACATCCAGCACTTGTCGATAACCAACGCAACGCATCGATGGCATATCGGCGGTCAATATGTACTTGCTGCGCAGCGATTCAACTTCTGCCACGAAGTCCTGCGCAAACATGGTGTCGAGTCGCGCGGCGCAGCGCGAATGCAGCCACGCGCGATCACCGGGAAGCCAGCGCAACACGAGACTGCGCAGCCCGGCAAGCGCGGGCTTGCGCTGACCTTGCAGCGCCGACAACGGTGTGCCTGCAATCATCCAGACTTCCAGCGCACGTTCGATACGCTGCGTGTCAGTTGGCGGCAAACGAGTGGCTGTTGCGGGATCGACTTTCATCAGTTCCGCGTGCAGCGATTCAACGCCGTCAAGCTCTCGACGTGCGCTCAATTCAGCGCGAATAGCAGCGTCGGCCGGTGGCACGTCGCTCATGCCATTGACCAGCATGTTGGCGTACATCATCGTGCCACCGACCAGCAGCGGCATGCGACCACGCGATTGAATATCGGCAATCGCCGCCTGACAATCGACGACGAAACGCGCGACGGAATAGCTCGAAGTCGGATCAATCAAATCGATCAGATGATGCGGCACCTGTGCCCGCTCCGCCGCGCTCGGCTTGGCGGTGCCGATATCCATGTCGCGATAAACGAGCGCGGAATCGATGCTGACAATCTCCGCGTCGAATCGCCCAGCAAGCTGCATAGCCGCAGCGCTTTTTCCCGAGGCCGTCGGACCTACCAGCAAGACGACGGGAGCCGCCATCAGCGACCGCGCATGAACAACGCGTCCAGTTCTTTGAGCGTCAGGTGATACCAGGTCGGTCGGCCGTGATTGCAGGAGCCTGCGCGCTCGGTGGCTTCCATCTCGCGCAACAACGCGTTCATTTCGGTGACTGTCAGCACGCGATTGGCACGCACGGCAGCGTGGCAGGCCATCGTCGATAGCAGTTCATCACGACGCGATTCGATCATGACACTGACGCCAAGCTCGTCCAATTCCGCGAGCACGCTGTGCAGCAGCGCTTCAGGTGCAGCGTCTGCGAGCAACGTCGGCACGCTGCGCAACGTCAATGCGCGCTGCCCAACGACGCTCACATCAAAGCCTAATTGCTGCAAGGCTTCGCGATGCGTTTCTGCGGAGCCTACTTCTTTTTCACTCGCGTTGATCACACTTGGGATGAGCAGACGTTGTGTCGCAACTACGTCGGTCACCTGCGATTTCAAGCCTTCATAAACGATGCGTTCATGCGCGGCATGCATGTCGATCAGTACTAATCCCGCCGTGTTTTGCGAGAGGATGTAGATGCCGTGCAGTTGCGCCAGCGCGAAGCCAAGCGGGAACTCGGTGGCGGGCAAAGGCTTTGCCGCAGGCGGCCCTACGACTTCGCTTTGTGGCGAAAAAAAGTATTGCGCAACGCGTTCAGATGCGCCAACGACAGGCCGCGCTTGATACGGCGGATAGGAAGCGAACGATGATTGTGTTGACGTGGATTCAACGATGGGCGAAGCAACCGGCGACGCACCAACGCCTCGATCCCCAAGCAATTTCTGCGCCGCCGACACGGCTGGCTGCGACGCTGCATTGCCGCTCATCGCACGATCCACGGCGCGCCGCACAAACTGATGCACTGCCTGAGATTCGCGAAAGCGCACTTCGGTTTTTGCCGGATGCACGTTCACGTCCACCGCACGCGGATCGAGTGTAAGTTTGAGCACAAAACTCGGCGCCGCGCCGCCATGCATCTGATCGCGCAACGCGTCTCGAATGGCGTGCAGCACCACCTTGTCGCGCACCCAGCGACCATTGACAAACAGGTGTTGGGCATCGCGATTCGGCACGGCGCTGTTTGGCTTGAGTACAAAGCCTTCAATCGCAAGCAACCCCGCACCCGCATTGATTGACGTTGCCGCGTTCAACCATTCGGTACCGAGCACCACCGCAACCCGAGCGGGCCATGACTGCACCGGCCAGCGATGCACGGCGCGGCTGTTATGTGTGAGCTGCAACGCGATATCGCTGCGGGCGAGACCCAGACGGCGCACAGCATCCATACAATGCGCGTATTCCGTCGCTTCCGACTTCAAAAAACGTCGTCGCGCCGGTGTATTGAAAAACAGTTCTGCGACCGTAACCGTCGTGCCGAGCCTCGCGCTAACCGGCTCGGACGGTTCGCCCTGGCCACCTTCCGTCTTCAGACGAAACGCGCTTGGTGCCCCCTGCGGTCGGCTAGTGATCGACAGCCGCGCCACCGATGCAATCGACGCCAGCGCTTCGCCACGAAAGCCAAAACTGGTCACCGATTCGAGATCATCAAACGAGGCGATTTTCGAAGTCGCATGGCGCGCAATCGCGAGTGGCAATTCGGTAGCACCGATACCGCGCCCGTCGTCAGTCACCTGCATTAGCACCGCGCCGCCACCGGCCAGCTCCACTTCGATGGCGCGCGCGCCACCGTCCACCGCGTTTTCCAGCAATTCCTTGAGGGCAGCGGCAGGGCGCTCGATGACCTCGCCCGCCGCGATCTGGTTGACCAGATGATCGGGTAGTGTCTGGATTTTTCGTGCGCTTTGTCGCGATTCGGCGACAGCAGGAATAGTCTCAAATGCGCCAACTGGCGCGGCCTCTGGCAGAATCGCGGGCACAAGACCTGCGTCGCCGGACTCGGCGGCAATAAGAGTAATTAAAGGAGCGGACGCATTCACGCGTTCGATTGTATGCGGCTGATTTTCACCTCTGCCTTCATCGCTGGCCTGTCGTTCATGCCGACGGCGCTGAGCTGGTCGCAGCCCCCTGCGACCAATGGCGTACACGGTGCCGCCATTGTGCCGCCTGCTGCGATGAAACTCGACGGTGTTCCGCCCATTTCGCAATCGCTCGCGCAGGAAATTGCACCGTACGGGGACTTCGCGCCCACGCGATTCGTTGGCTGGCACCCGATTGAGCAGGACATGCTGATTCTGCGTCGCGCGGGCAACACCAATCAGCTGTTTCTGCAGGCTGACCCGATGGGCAAACCGGTGCAGTTGACCAAAGGTCGCGAGCCGGTGCGCGGCGCGAGTTTTGAGCCGAAGCGGGGTGAATACATTTTGTTGGCGCGCGACATGGGCGGCGACGAAGCGACGCAAATTTACCGCCTCGATCCCAAGACACAAAGCGAAGTGCAGATCACGCCAACCGGCGAGCTGCACAGTGTGGGGCCGTGGAACACGGCGCAGGACAAAGTCATCATCATGGCGCGGGCGCTGGATCGCAGCGCCAGCAATGGTAAGCGCGAGCAGGCGAGCGTGGACGTGTACGCCATTGACCCGTTGCAGCCGGAAGCGCGCTTCAAGCTGGCCAGCCTGAGCGGCGCTGGCTGGCGCGTGGTGCGCTGGCTGGACAAGGAAAACCGTCTGATTGTGAGCGAATATCAATCGTCCACATCGAGCAAATTGTGGTCGCTCGATCTGGCCACCGGCAAGCGCGTGAGCCTGGGCGACGGCGAGGCGGACGACAATGATCCGGGTGCCGAGCGCTGGCTGTATCGCAAAAAGTTTGATGGTGATTTCGGCAAACTCTCCCGCGTCGATCTTAAAAGCGGCGACCGGCAGTGGGTCACCAAAGACATTGAATACGACGTCGACAGTTGGTCGGTCGCGCGCGGCGGCAAGCGCATCGCCGTGCTTGCCAACGCCAACGGCAACGCGCAGCTGAAGCTGTTCGATATCGACCTGAAACCGCTGCCGGTGCCGCCGCTGCCGCCGGGGCTCATTTCGTCGGCGACCTGGCATAAAAATGGTCGCGACCTCGCACTGGCCATTGAGTCTGCCGAGTCTCCGGGCGAGGTTTTTTCGCTGGACGCCGAAACCGGTCTCGTTACGCGCTGGACGCAGCATCCGGTAGTCGCCACCGTCAAGCGACCGTTCGCCGAGGCCGAGCCGATCATCTGGCGCAGTTTCGACGGCATGAACATCACCGGCTTTTTGCATCGACCCAACGCCAAAGAGTTTCCTGGCAAACGGCCGGTCATCATCTCGATTCACGGTGGGCCCGAAAGCCAGGCCCGACCGGGGTTTCGCGGTCGCAGCAACTATTGGATCAACGAGCGCGGCTATGCGCTGATTTACCCGAATGTGCGCGGCTCAACGGGCTTTGGCAAACGTTTTCTTGAAGCGGACAACAACAAAAAGCGCGAAGACTCAGTGAAGGATATCGGCGCGCTGCTCGACTGGATTCACGCCCAGCCCGATCTCGACCCGACGCGGGTGGCGGTGATGGGCGGCAGCTACGGCGGCTACATGGTGCTCGCTTCCAGCGTGATGTACAGCAACCGTCTTGCCGCAGCGTTTAACTCGGTCGGCATCTCGCATTTTGTAAGCTTTCTGGAGAACACCGAAACCTATCGCCGCGATCTGCGGCGCAGCGAATATGGCGACGAACGCGACCCCGACATGCGCAAATTTCTCGAAGGTATTTCGCCGCTGACCAACGCCGACAAAATCAAATTGCCGCTGATGGTGACACACGGCAAAAACGATCCGCGCGTGCCGTACACCGAGGCCGAGCAGATCGTGAAAAAGGTGCGCGCCAACGGTTCGCCCGTCTGGTATTTGCTGGCCGAAGACGAAGGTCATGGCTTCGCCAAAAAGGCCAACGCGGATTTTCAGTTTGCCGCGATGACCACGTTTTATGATCGCTATCTGCTGAAAAAAGCACAATAACCTACTATCAGCTTTGCGCTGTAACGCCCATAGCCATTGGGCATAGCACCCAATTTGTGGAATAGTCGGTATTGCAGATTATCAGGTTCTGAGCCCATATTGAATGGGCTTCTACATCAAAAGTTGACTCATTATTTCGTCGCCAGGCCGCGCTTCATAGTCGCCTGTCCGCTTCGCGTTCACCGCAGGCAAATGCCCGTCCGAAGCGCCAATCCGTAACGGTTTGTAACGTCCTGCCGCTTGGCTTTTGACGGGCTGCTCTCTATCGTGTCTTCCATGCGACGTGTATCGCATCGAATCAACAATTTCGGGAGGTGCATCATGGCTGGAACGACAGTACGGGACGTGCTCAAAGCGGCAAAGTCTCTTGAATATCAGTATTTTTCGGCGACCTACGGCAAACTGCATCGCGGCGTGACCCTTGAGGCGTACTGCGCCGCATTTGTCCGATGGTGCTTCAAAGAGGGTATCGACCGATCGCTGCCCATCGTGAAACACCCCGACCTGTACCGACGACTTGGGCTGTCGTTCGTCGGCGGCGAGCTCACCGCTGACGGCCTGGCCGGTGACGCAATCGGCCCCTGCCTGCCCCATGGCATGCAGCCCGGCGACATCCTCTTGTTTCGCAACACCTACGGCAGCTTTCCGTACGGCACGATCACCCACGTGGCGATTGCGGCTGAACAAAGCGGCATGATGTACGACGCGGGTAGCGGCAGTCGCGTCTGGCACCGCTCGGTCAACACGTTTCCCGGCAAGTTGGTTGAGGTGCGCCGGCCAAAAGGATTCGGCGCTGGTGGGGTCACCATGAGCCAGGCCATGATGATGAATGGCGGTGTGCTCGGCGGCGGCGGAGGCGGCGGCAGTGTCCATGCCGCTGGAATTCACAACCGGCTGCTCGATCACGCTACGCGAATCCACTTCGACGGCTCGGCGTTGAGCGCGAAGCTACAAGGCCACGCCGTGCGCAATCTTGATGTTCAGTTGACCGCCAACGGCAGCGGCACTGTTAACCAGCACGGCGTTCGCGCGTCGCTCATTGAGCTGGTCATTCAGGACGCCAATGGGCGTGCCTACAAGCTCTTCAAACACGATGGCAAATGCCAGATGATGGGCATGAAGAGCGTGAGCATCAAGCTGCACAATGGGCTGCTTGAAGTAGCGGTTGCTGGGGGTGATTCGGGTGCGGGTTCAGCGCCGTCTGGCAAGCCGCATACCAGCATGGCCAACTTTGCTGCCGTGAAGCCGAAACTGGTCGAGTTGACGATCCTGCATTGATCGGGCGCGGCGTTTAGCGCCGCGCCGTCGCAAAAGTCGTGGTCTAGAAACGTTTCCAGAGTCGCAGGAAATACCCTGCGCCGTTCAGACCAAACTGCACGCTGTCGTAGATAAAGCCGTTGTCGGTTTCGTTCGGGTCCTGTTTAGTTGGCTTGACGTTGAAGATATTGGTGCCGCCAAGGGTGACTTTGGTGTTTTTGTCAAACGCGTAGGTGAACGACAGATCGGCTGAGGTCTTGGGTGCGTAGCGGGCATTCGGCACGCCGTTTTCGGTACCCGAGAAGGTGCCCAGTGTTTGCGAACCGAAGTGAATGATTTTCAGGTTTGATTCCCACGGGCCGCTTGCGTAATCGAGGCCCAGCGTGGCCTTCATGCGCGGGCCGCCCTGCTCGATGAACAGGCGCTCGCGCTCCGACAACAGCACGTTCTCGAAGCCTGCCAGCGATGTTGGCGCCTTGATGCCGGTCACGTTGGTTTTGCTGTAGTTGAACGCGAGAAAGGCACCAACTTTGGCCGCGCCCATATCGGCCTTGTGTGCGACCGTGAGATCTACGCCCTTGGTACGGGTGTTGACCGAATTGACGAAAAACTGTGCCTGTCCCACACCCAGCGCGGTCAGCGACGCCCCGAGCGCAGGATAGTTGTCCGCGTCAAAACGGCCCGACAATACGATCCGATCCTTGATGTCAATTTGATAAACGTCGGCCGTGACGGCGAGCGCCTTTGACGGATTCCACGTCGCGCCGAGCGTGAAGCTCTTTGATTTTTCTTCCTTCAGTTTCGGAATGCCTGCTGCATTGGCAATCGCGCCGCCGTTTGGCGCGAGCACCACGTCAAGCGGTACGCCGCTGATGAAATCGGTGAAGGTCGATGAGAAATACACCTGTTGCAACGACGGCGCGCGGAAACCACTGCTGGTCGATCCGCGCAGCAGGAATTGATCGGTCGCCTTGAAGCTTGCGGCGAGCTTGCCAGTGACGGTGGAGCCGAAATCGCTGAACCGCTCGCCGCGCAACGCGGTGGCCAATTTCAGGCGGGGCGTGATGTCGGTT
>JANXNO010000468.1 GCA_025354075.1 Burkholderiales bacterium
TATTCGAAACGCCGATGATGGCGAGCTTGCCCGCCGAAGTGCAGGCGAGCCTGGGCGCCTCGGTGCCGTTTCCGTCGCGGCTCGGAAAGCCTGCGGAATTCGCCAATCTTTCCATGCACATTTTTGATAATGCAATGCTCAATGGCGAAGTGATTCGACTCGACGGCGCGATTCGGATGGCGGCGAAATAGCGCGCTTGAAGCTCCAGCAAATTCTCTTTAGTCAGGGCTTCGGAACGCGGCGCGAATGCACCGCAATCATCGAGCGAGGCGCGGTGTCGATCAACGGCGATGTGCAGCGTCGTGGCGACATAGAGTTCGACGTCGAGGGCCTCACACTGACCGTGCACGGCGCGCCGTGGCCGTTTCATGCGCAGGCGTATCTGATGCTCAACAAGCCCGCTGGCTTTGAATGTTCACATAAGCCTAAAGAATGGCCGAGCGTGTACGAATTGCTGCCAATGCCGCTGCGCTTGCGGCCCACCCAATCGTCGGTGGACGGCGTACAGGCCATTGGAAGGCTCGATCAGGACACGACGGGTTTGCTGATTCTTTCTGACGACGGTCAGTTCATTCACCGCATGGCCTCGCCGAAACATCATGTACCGAAGGTGTATGTGGTGACCGCTAAACATGCGATTGATGATGCGGCGATCAGCGCGTTGTTGAGCGGCGTGGTGCTCAATGATGATCCCGAGCCTGTGCGCGCGGTGGCCTGCGTAACTGTGAGTGACAACGTAGTCAAACTCACGTTAACCGAAGGCAAATACCATCAGGTGAAACGGATGCTGGCGGCAGTCGGCAATCGTGTGGAGGGGCTGCATAGCGCGCAGATGGGCGGGTTGATGCTGGATGCGGATTTGGCAGCGGGTCAGTGGCGATGGTTGACGGCGGATGATCTGGCACTCATCAAATCACCGGGGACGCCGGCGCGGCCCTAGCTATAAGCCCGGGAAACCAGCTCCGCCACACACGCAGGCTTGGCGTGGCCTTCGAGCTCCAGCGTGCATTCCCACACCATCTGCACGCCGCCTTTGATCTCTTCAAACGCCGCCAGTTTGAATCGTCCACGAAGCTTTGAGTTCACCTTGACCGGGGCCATGAAGCGCACTCGATTAGTGCCGTAGTTCACGCCCATTTTGACGCCGGTGTACGCCATGCACGTCTCTTTCAGGTAGGGGACCATCGACAGCGTGAGAAAGCCGTGCGCGATGGTCGTGCCGAAGGGCGACTCCTTCGCCGCGCGCTCCGCATCCACGTGAATCCACTGGTGATCGCCAGTTGCTTCGGCAAACAGATTGATGCGTTCCTGCGTGATGGTGACCCAGTCGGACACGGCCACTTCAAGACCCAACCAGGTGGGCAGCGCGGAGAGAGCAATATTTATCTTCATACGCAAAGTTTAGCCAGCTGCGCGTCTATCAGTCATTCTTTCGGATCGCCCGCGAGTGTTCAGCTTTGTCAAGTAAACGACGCGCAAACGGGGCGAAGAGATCAATTTAGCCAATTATCGACTCTATATGAAAAATACTGTTGAGCCCGTATTTAATAAGGGTTGAACAAAAAAGTTGATATCCCGCTAATTCGCCAAAAATGCACGGACCACCCGATTGACTTCGTCTGCGTTTTCGCGCGCGAGCCAATGCCCCGCGCCTTCGATGCGATGAAGCCGCAAGTCGGAGACGTGCTGCTCAATCCCGTCGAGCAACACCGGCATCAGCGCGCGATCTGCGGTACCCCAGACGATTTGCGTGGGCACCTTGACATGAAACTGCTCAGGCTTCAGGGCGCTGGCCACAGCGGCCACTTTGCCGGGCTTTTCAGCCGTATCCGGATGCAGCGGTGAGACGCGATACAGGTTTGCGCCACCCGTGAGCCCGCGCTGCCAGCACGCACGATACGCTGCACGATCCTCGTCCGACAGTGCACCCAGCATGTCGAACAAGCGCCGGAAATCATCCCGCGCCAGCGCCGCTTCCGAGCCCTCGCGGCGCAACCAGTTCATGTATTGACTCGCCGCCTGTTGCGCCGGATCAGTCGCCAATGCGTTGGCAAAGGTGATCGCGTGTGGCGAATTGAGCACGACAAACTGGCGCATTAATTCCGGGTGCTGCGCCGCCAGGCTCCACGCCACGGCGCCGCCCCAATCATGGGCAACGACTGCATGCACCGGTGCGCCCAGTTCACGAATCACGGCACACAAATCGGCCACCAGCAACGCCGTTTTGTAGGCTGCAACGTCAGTCGGCTGCGACGACAAATTGAAACCCCGCAAGTCAATCGCGACGCAGCGATAGTCTTTGGAAAACTCCGCGAACTGCTTGCGCCACGAATACCAGAACTCTGGAAATCCATGCACGAAGAGCAACGTCGGCGCACCGGAATTGTCAGCAGGGCCGCACACTTTGGCGTGCAAACGAATGCCTTGGGCGACATCGAAATAGCGAGTTTGAAGCGTGAGTTCTGGGTTCATTTGATGAATGTATTGCATCGGCGGTATGCGGTGGAGCCGACGCCCTCAACGGCCGCCGCAACTCGCGAAGCCGCCCTGCCTTTCGCGACGCCGCGCGACCATTCGTCGCACGCCACTTTTCTCAGCACCCGCAATCAACAGAATTCATCCCACTGCGATGTCGCAGCACACATTTCCGAAAGGGAACGCACCATGAATCCGCTTCGCTTCGTTACCAGCCCGTTTTCCACGCTGACTCGTGCTATTACCGCGCCGCTCAATTTCATCTTTGTGGTGGGCCTGTGCGGGTTCATTAATTGGATGGTGTCACCGGGACAATGGTGGGTGAAATGGGTCGCCTTTGGCATGGGCATCGCCGTGATCGTCGCCTGGGCACGGGCGCTGAAGATGCTGTTTGTAGTGGCCGTGCTTGCCGCCATTGGCTACTTCATTTACAAGCGTTACGGCGCGCAAGCCAAGGCAACGTACGACGCGTGGCGCAACGACGGTCAGCCGAAGCAGCCAACTGACGCTGTGCAGTTTTTGCTTGAGTCGGCGTCGGTCAAGGCGGTCAATCCGGCACCGGGCAATCTCGTTTAGCCAGAGACCGGTGGCAGATTCGCATTTGCAAAGTCCTGCCAGCTCACTTCAGAAATTTATCTTGAAGATCATCGATACAGTGCAAAATCCCGCGTGTTGGCGATGAGGCACCGGCACGGTTTCGCCTCACGCCCGAAACAAATTTTTGGGAGAATTTCGTGAAACTTTATTACAGCCCCGGTGCCTGCTCGATGGCCCCCCACATCGTCCTGCGCGAAGCGGGCCTACCCTTTGATTTGATCCGCGCCAGCACCAAGACGCATCAGCTTGACGACGGCACCGACTTCTACACCATCAACCAAAAGGGCTCGGTGCCCGTGCTTGAGATTGACTCTGGCGAGCGCCTCACCGAAGGCCCGGCCATCGTGCAATACATCGCAGATCGCGTGCCCGAAAAAAACCTGGCACCAGCCAATGGCACGATGCCCCGCTACCGCCTGCAAGAGTGGCTTAACTTCATCACCAGCGAGCTGCATAAAAGCTACGGCCCGTTATTTCGTCCCACCACGCCCGAGGAATACAAGGTCATCAGCAAAGAAGGCCTGATGAAAAAGTATGCCATGGTCGACGGCTGGCTCGCGGGAAAAAGCTACTGCATGGGGGAGCAGTTTACGGTGGCGGACGCCTATCTGTTCACCGTCACCTCGTGGGCGGGCCACGTCGGCCTTGACCTCGCTTCCTTCAAAAACATCGGTGCGTTTATGGCGCGCGTAAGCGCGCGCCCTGCTGTGCAACAAACGCTGGTCGCTGAAGGTTTGGCCAAGGCGGCCTAGTCGCATCGCGGCGGGCGTGCTTCGCAACTGCCCCTCGCCGCAAACGCGCGAGGGGCACGGGCACACCGCGCACGCTATTCCGCATCGGCAATTCTGGCGCACGCAGGCGATCCGGCGCGCTTGGCGTGTACCATCCGGCCCATTCCAAAGGAGGACCTATGCGCCAATTCGTTCGCCTCGCCCTGCTCTGCCTTGCCGCATCAACCGGGCTGCACAGCACGGTCATCTCGGCCCAGAATTTCAGCGGAAAAACCGTGCGCATCATCGTGCCGTTCGCCCCGGGCGGCACGTCTGACATTCTCGCCCGTGCGATCGCCAACAAACTAGGCGAGGGCTTGGGCACGACCGTAGTGGTTGACAACAAACCGGGTGCCAATGGCGTACTCGGAAGCGATCTGGTAGCCAAGTCAGCGCCCGACGGGTTGACCCTGCTGTTATCCGATATGGGCGGGATGACCACTGGTCCAGCGCTTGGCGCGAAGTATCCGTTCGACGCGCAGAAGGACTTCACCCCGATCACCATGATCGCGTATTCGCCGCATCTGGTAGTCGTCGCCAACAGCGTGCCGGTGAAGACGCTGGCCGAACTGGTCGCCGCGTCAAAAGACAAAACCGGTGGCTTTAGCGCCGCTACCTCCGGCGCTGGCAGCGCGCCGCATCTGGCCGCCGCGCTATTCGCCAAACGCGCTGGCGTGGACTGGGTGTTCATTCCGTATAAAGGCGGCGCGCAGGCCATCACCGACGTCATGGCGGGGCATTCGCACGTCCTGTTCAACGGCATGCTGGCCACGCTGCCAGCGGTCAAGGCCAATCAACTGCGGCTGCTCGCGGTGTCCAGCGACAAACGCTGGCCCACGCTGCCCGACGTGCCAACGGTCGCCGAATCAGGCTATCCCGGCTTCATCACCGGATCGTGGCAGGGCCTGGTCGCGGCGGCGAACACGCCGCCTGACATCGTGGCCAGGCTCAACGCCGAGGTCATTAAAGCGCTCGCGAACCCAGAAATCCGTGAACGCCTGACCTCACAAGGTGCCGACCCACGCCCGATGACCTCCGCTCAGTTCGGCGAATTTCTCAAGGCAGAAACCGCGAAGTGGATCGCGCTGGTGAAAGAGACGGGGATCAAGCTGGAGTAGCGGCATCCGCACGTGCGGCGAGACGTGTTGATCTACCAGAATCGTGTTGCCATCAGGATTGGCGATCATGAAGCTCGCTGGGCCGGTGGCGTCGTCGTCCGCTTCTGAAGTCATGCTCACTCCTTAAACGTTCAATCTGTCATGCAACTCGCGAACGTCGGTGAATGCCGCAAGCGGCTCCGCGTTCTGATTCCCGCCGGGGTTGAAGGTGAGCAGGTTTCGCTCGCACATGCCTTGAAACAGGCCGATTACAGAGTCGCCATTTTTCATGATCAACCCGTACAGCGATTGATCTCCACCGAAAATAGTCACGCCCAGTTTTTCGTAGAACAGCCTCGAAACCTCAATCTCTTTTGCGGCAAGGCTGAAACAATATGTGCCCAGCTCGAGTGTGTTCTTCTCCGTTGTTTTTTGACGCGTCACCCGCGAAGCGCGAGCTTACGCCGCAGGGGGCTCCAGGCGCAACGAATAGATATGGCTCGGGCCAAACTCGTCGCTGTACTCGCGCTCAAAGCGCATGCCCACCCTGGTCGCTACACCTGCTGAAGCTTCATTGCCTGGCATGACAATGCAGATCAGGCGCTGCAATTGCAGCTCATCCTGCGCGTACTGAATGATGCCGCGCGCAGCCTCGGTCGCCAGCCCTTCGCGCCAGCGTCGCTTGTCAATCATGAAGGCCAACTCGACCTCGCTCGCGCCGTCAATCTGCCACGGCAGCAGTCCGCACCTTCCGAGGAACGAGCCGGATGAACGTTCAATCGTCGCCCACAATCCGAGCGCCGGATGGTGTGGGTGACCGTCGACAAACCAGTCCAGTTCTTGTTTCGTTTGTGCAAGCGTCCGCGTGCCGTCCGGGTAGAACTCGCGCATCTCAGGATCGCGATAAAGCGCGTACAGCGCTGCCAGATCATCCGCCTCCAGATGACGCAACACGAGGCGTTCGGTGGCCAGGATCACCTTCGACGGGGGCGCGTCTGATTGACGCGCTAAGCCTCGGGCCGATGACAGACGGCCTCGATATTGTGACCGTCTGGCCCGATAACGAATGCGCCGTAGTAATTCGGGTGATAGTGCGCCCGAAGCCCCGGCGCGCCGTTGTCTTTGCCACCTGCTGCCAGCGCAGCACGATAAAAGTCTTCAACCTGCTGACGCGTCTCTGCCGTGAACGCGATGTGCATCGGCAGCGGCTTGCTGGGCGTCTGAAACAACCAGAGCGACGGCTTGCCCTTAGATCCAATGCCAAGCCCATGCTCACCTTCCATCACGATACTGACGCCGAGTGGTTCCAGTGCCTGAAGGAAAAACGACTTGCTGGCTGCGTAATCGGTGACGCCAAAGCCCAGGTGATCAAACATACGAGACTCCGATTGGACGGAAGAATTGGGCAATTATCGCCCAGCATCACCAGTACCGTCCACCCACAGCAAGCTCAAACTTTATTGCATGGAAGCCCTCGGTCTACCGGACTTGCCCAACTGAAAAACCGCCCCATCTATCGACAGGTCGCTAACTTCTCTTCATTGCACATCATGAACACCGAACAGCAAAAAGCAGTTTTGACACTCTGCCTGATGGCCGCACTGTCTGATGGCGGCAAGGACGCTCGCGAGCGTGAGGCGCTGGAGCGGATTGCAACACGGCTTACTACCGAATCGGGCAATCCTGACGCGTTTAATTTGCAGCAGATGTATCAGGACGTGATCTTTGGGCGGGCGTCGATTGATGCGCTGGCCGCGACGTTGACCGACCCTGAATCGCAGCGGTTAGCCTACGAAATGGCCGTTCACGTGATCGATGCGGACGGTAGCCAGACCGAGTCCGAACGCGCGTTTCTGAATACGTTACGCGGCAAACTCGCGTTGAGTGAATTCGGCGCCGCGGCCATTGCGCGCGACGCGGATGCGCTCGCGGCAGCAGCCACGATTCCCGCCGCAGCTTTAACGACGACCGCAACATCGACCACAGTCGCGGGTGCGGCAACTGCGTTATCCGCAACCGACGAAGCCGAGATGGACACAGCTATTCTCAACGCGTCGATTCTGAACGGCGCGCTTGAACTGTTGCCGCAGTCGTGGGCGACGATGGCAATCATTCCGTTGCAAACGCGGCTGGTGTATCGCATCGGCCAGCGTTATGGATACGCGCTTGACAGCGGCCACATCAAGGAATTTCTCGCGACCGTCGGCGTCGGGCTCGCGTCGCAATATCTGGAGCAGGCAGGTCGCAAGTTGCTCGGCGGTTTGTTCGGCAAGCTTGCGGGCGGGCTGGTCGGAGGGCTCGCGCGCGGTGCGACGGGCGTGGCGTTTTCGTTCGCGTCGACCTATGCGCTTGGCCAACTCGCCAAGCGCTATTACGGCGGCGGTCGCACCATGTCGACTGAGGTGCTGAAGCAGACCTTCGAAGAGCTGATGGCGCCCGCGAAGGAGCTACAGACAAAGTACCTGCCGCAGATTCAGGAAAAGGCGCGCAGCGTCAACATGGGTGATGTCATGGCGATGGTACGGCGCTAGCGCTGCGTTGCGCTATCAGCGCTATGCTGCAATGCCTGTTTTACGAGGGCTGACGGTCGATTGATGCATAAAGTCGATAAATTGACAAAACTGTGTCCAAGCCCAATATCGATGGCCTTTTTAACGAAAAGCTGTCAAGAAATTCACTGTATCCAAATGTCTCGTCAGAGCTCGCCATCCCAGTAGTCGAGGTCGTCTTTGGCGCGATGCATTCGCCCGTCGTTGAGCAACGTGTCGGGCCCGCTTTTGGCGAACGCGAGGTACTTGCCTGAGTCCGGGTATTCACAAATTTCCGCCTCGGCATGGGTGCTGACCGACAGATATTTCAGTGGCGCGTCAGAGGTGTTGATGATCTGATGCGGGTACTCGGGGCCGGGCGGAATGAAGATGGAATCGCCCGCCGAAATCGGCACCATTTCACCGGCAACGCGCAGCGTGCCGCTGCCTTCGAGCACGATGAACATCTCCTCTTCGACATAGTGAAAGTGATAGGGACAGGAGCGCTTTCCTGGTGGCACGATGTCTACCGAGAGGCCCATTTTTTTAGCCGCCGTGTCTCGCGCCAGTCGCTTGCTGACCACGCCGTCGTAGTGCGGCGCGCGATCCATCGTGTCCCACGAGGCATCAGGCGTGGCGAAATTGCGAATCAGTTTGCTGCGAAGTTCTTCAACGCCGGGCATGGTGTGCTCCTGTGAATTGATGCCGAGAGTTAGCGCGCTAAAGCGCCGGATGCAGCTGTGTGATTTCAATCAACAGGCGCTCAAGCTCGTCGGAAATCCACACTTCACCGTCTTGTATCGTGCATTGCAAATCGAGCGAACGATCGGCCATCAATGCCAGCGCTTTGCTGGTCGGTGACGACACACACTTCACCGTCAATTTGTCCTGTTTGGCGAGCGCCGCAGCGTTCGGATTCCACCACGCCTCCACTGTTTTTCCGCCGCCGTAAGTGAGCAGAACGACCTCATCGGACCGCCCACAAGCGCGACGCAAAAGCTTTTCGTCAGGAAGGCCCACTTCAATCCAGCGCAGAATACGACCGGTCAGATCGTGCTCCCACAAGGCCGGTTCGTCGTCGTTGGAAATGCCTTTGCCGAACTCAAGCCGTTCGCTCGCGTACAGCGCAAACGCCAGCACTCGAACCATCATGCGCCCACTGGTTTCTGAAGGGTGCCGCGCAATCGTCAGGGCATGGTCGGCGTAGTAGCCCCGATCCATGTCTGCGATATTGAGACTCATTTTGAAAATTGTTGATTTGATTGCCATTCGACAATTGTCCATCATCGAGTGCTGCACTTTAGTTTGCACTTCTGGCTGTACAAACGAGTCGGGAACTCAGCCGATTTTCGAGGGTCGTACGGAGGTGTTTATAACAACGGCACTGAATATGAAAGCTATCCATAAATTGACGAACAATTCCCGTTTCCTGTTGCGTTCCACGGTCGTTATTGCAGGGCTGGCCGGCGCCTCGTTCGCCTTCGCGCAACCTGCGCAAAGCCCGTTCTATGTCGGCGGATCGCTGGGGGCCAGCAGCACTGACGGAAACTATGCTTCGCAGGTTCAAGCGGCGGGTGCGCCTAGTTCGGGCTACA
The DNA here is from genome assembly GCA_025354075.1 of Burkholderiales bacterium. Lineage (GTDB taxonomy): Bacteria > Pseudomonadota > Gammaproteobacteria > Burkholderiales > Casimicrobiaceae > Casimicrobium. The sequence continues at coordinate 9,063 of JANXNO010000468.1, forward strand.
CGTTTAACAGTGCCGAACGCAGCGGCGGCAGCGAGTTTGCGGGCCGCATTTACGCGGGCTATCGTGTGAATCCGATGTTTGCATTTGAGCTGGGTTACACCAATTTCGGTAGCCATGATGTGCGCTATCAGCTCAACAAGAACGCGCAATTTCTTCCCCTGAATTCAGCGTATGTTGTGAACGGCCACAACAAGCTGGATGGCATCACGCTCGATGTCGTTGGCACGTTGCCGATCAATTCATTGTTCTCGATGAACGCTCGCGCAGGCGTGATGTCCACCAATTTGCGCTACAACGAAAACGTCTCGAATCCGGTTGCACCGGATGGCGCGGTGAGCATTGCGTCGTCAACCTTCAGTGCGCCAAAAGAACGCCAGACGCGTTTTCATTGGGGCTTAGGCACATCCTACCAGTTGAATCCAAAGCTCGCGCTGACGCTTGATTATCAGCGCGTGCAAGGCGTGGGCAATACGTTTACGTGGACCGATTCTGGCAATGGCAAACTCAATTACAACCTGATTTCTGCGGGCGCGCGGTTCTCGTTCTAACCACAACCGCTGGTGGCGCGAACCTGCGCCACCGCGCGGCACAATTTACACCTTCAGAAATAACGTCACCAGCGGCTGGTCGCCGACTTGACGGCTCCAGTGGCCGTGAACGGTTGCATCAAACGTTGCGCTATCAGGCAGCGTGTCCGCTGAGAAAAAATGTTCGCCTGCGGCAAAAATTCGCGAGCTGCCGTCCTGCAACCCGATCTCCATGCGTCCACCGAGAATGAACACCCATTGTGGCTTACCGGTGCAATGCCAGGTGCTGCGAAAGCCGCCCGGGCTGTGCCGCAATTGATAGCCAGTGGCGGGGCTTTCCGGCGACAGCATCGACTGCGGTGTGCCTTCGGTGAGCGCGATGGTATCGCTACGAAATTTGGCGCGACCATCGCTATCGGTGAACAAAATTATCTGCGTAAAGTGGGTCATGGTCATTCCTTGTGGGCGTATGTCTGGGCGCGTGTGCGTGGGGTGATCAGCGCGTAGTGGCCTGTTCCACGTAAATGATTTCACAGGCGCCCGCACCCGTGTCGCTTCGCGTGAGCGAGGTGCTCATTTGACGACCGTTGTTGCCGCGCACGTCAACCAGTTGCCCATCGAGTTCAATGAGTTGCCCCACGCGGGCGCGGTCAAGCACACGGGCGACGGCACGGTTAGCTGGAATGAGGTGCATATTGGCACTTGACGCGGCGATGACATCCAGCGCAATGGGGGGCGTGGCCGTTCGCGTCTTCCAAAAATAAAAGCGACCGCTTTGCGAGATGTCAATCTGCGCCAGCACCGACGAATCGGACATGGGTCCCCAGCCAAGCGCGAGGTCGCGCGGGATGAGGCTGGATAGCGCGTCAAAACGATATCGCTCGCTCGCAAGCACCCGGGCTTTGAGGCTGAATTCTGCGCGTGGCGTGAGCGTGTAATCGCCCACCACGATGGGCGCGGCTTTGCTGTCGCGCTGGCTGGGTTCCGCGCTTGCCAGCACGCCAGCGGGTTGCGTGATCTCGCGCTGTCGCCAGTCGTCAATGCCCAGCCAGAGCGCCAGAGCGAGCAGGGCGAGGGTGGCGATACGCACGCGACGACCGGAACGCGTGCGAGGTCAGGCGGCGTCCGCTGCCGCCCGCACGTAGATCGTCACCGACGGCAGTTTCACCCGTTGTCCGGTGCGAATCTTGGCGCTCTTGCGTAGCTCCGGCTGGTCGTCTACGGTGACCACGCCGGTGGCCACCAACGCCTTGCCTGCGGCCCCGCTATCAACGATGCCGGTGGCCTTGAGCAGGCTGTGTAAATCAATGTGTTCGCCGGTGAGGTCGAAGTGCACCACCTGGATGGGTTTGCGTTTCATGGGATTGTTTTGCTTTTTTGCTGTGATGCTTGGGCAGACTATATCGGACTGTCGGCAAGGCGCGCGCGGCCCGCGCCGACGGATCGGGGCGATTTTTTTGTGAATAGGCGTCTTGACCGCGCCGGAACAATCTGAAATCGCACGGTGGGTATCACCTGCCAGCGCGCCCGAAAGCCGTGCGGTCGCCGTCGAACCCGCCGCTCTCAAGCGTTGCGCGCTCCGCGCTGCACGGCCCTGCGCGCCATTGCGCAATGTTGAAGCACATCTCCCTATAGCTTTCTGCGAAGAATGCCGTTTTACAATGGCTTACCCGCAGTAAATCGTCCATGTCGAGAATCTTAAAATTGAATGGTTTAGACCAGTAAAAACAACAGTGTTGGAGCAAAGCTGTGGCGCATATTTACGCGTTAGACCCTACGCAGATGAGTAGGCGACAGCTGGCTCAATTTCGCGCACAATGCAGTATGTGCCGCGCCCTGCTCAGCACCGCTCGCAGGACGCTTTCCATCATCGGTCTGGTCGGCGCGTCGGTGATGTCGTTACCCGCGCTCGCTCTATCGCATGAAGAGTGGGTTATGGCGTTCGTCCGCTTTGTAGACTGGCCCGTTACTCCGGTGGATAAAACGCTTGTGATCTGTCAACCGCCGAACGCGCCGGTGCTCGAGCTTCATGGCAAACAGGTGCGCGGCTTAACACTTCAGATCGTTCGTATCGGTCGCCCGCGCGATGCGGAGCGCTGTCATGTGTTCTCGGCACTGTCGCAGCGTGAGGACGAGTGGTTACCGTGGCTCGCTGCGCTTAAAGTGCACCCGGTGCTCGCGGTGGGACTCGGCCCGCGGTTCTGTGAACTGGGTGGCACGATTTGCATCGTCAGGCAGGAGGCTGTGGCCGCAGAAACGTATCAGCTCAATCTCGATTCGTTGTCCCGTTCGGGCTTTAAGGTGCGCTCGCAGTTGTTGCGCCCGGCACCGGCGGGCAGTACGACAATCAATTAGGCCATCATGCCATTGAACCGAACCAGTAACAGACGGCAGGTATCGATCTCGGTGCAGATCAGCCGCGTGGTGATTTTCACCGCGGCCATTGCGGTGCTGCTCACGATGCTGGTGATGATGGTGGTGGCCGCGGTGATCGCGCGCGGTGCCGCGCAGGATCGTGCCCACACCATCGCCGAGCTGCTTGCGGCGAGCGCGGGCGTTCCGCTGGTGCTGCGCGACGCCGAACGTGGTCGCGAAGTGCTCTCAGCGTTGTCCACTTCTGACGGCGTGGTGCGCGCGCAGGTGACCGATCGCGACGGGGCGGTGCTGGTCACCTACGAGCAAAACAGCGGTAACAGCGCGACCCCCACCGACGGCTGGCTCGCAGCGATGACGGAGGTGTCAGCCAAAAATCGCGTCGTGGACAGTGGCGATCTGCTGGGCTACGTCGAAGTCAATATTCGCGAACAGCACCTGGCGAATTCATTGCTTCAATTTGCTGCGTCGGGGGCGGCGGTGCTGGCATTGATGATGCTGATCTGGTGGATGATTTCCGCCTCGATTGGTCGCCGCCTGTCGTTGCCGCTGACGCGGTTTTCCGAGGTCACACGAAAGATTCGCGACACGGCCGATTTCACCCATCGCCTGCCGACCACGCACGTCAGCGAGGTGCGCCGTTTGAGCGAGGACTTCAACGCGATGCTTGACGTTATCCAGCGGCGCAGCTCCGAGGTACAGGAACGCAATACCGAGCTGGCACGGCTGGCGTTTTACGATCCGCTCACGGGCGCAGCCAACCGTGTTTTGTTGCTTGACCGGATGACGCAACTGATCGATGCTTATGGTCGGGGCGGACATCCCTTTGCCGTCATCGGCTTCGATCTCGATCAGTTCAAAATGCTTAACGACCAGCTGGGGCATCAGGTGGGAGATACTTTTTTGAAAGCAATGAGTCATCGCTGCAAGTCGGAGCTGCGTCGCATCGATACCTTTGCGCGACTCGGTGGCGACGAGTTCATTGCGCTGCTACCCGAGGTGGACTCCCGCGAGGCGGCGCATGTGGTGGCCAGTAAACTCGCGGAAGCCGTACATGCCTCAAACCACGTGCATTCCTTGCCTATCAGTTGCACTGAAAGCATGGGTGTTGGCCTGTATCCGGAGGACGGCTTGTCGACCAACGAGCTGATGGCGCGAGTGGACGCTGCCATGTATGAGGCTAAGGCACGAGGACGCAATCAGATCCGATATGTCAGAGACGTGAGCACGCCAGAGCGAGCGCCGCAACCAGAGAAAGCAGATCATGAACACTGACGCGACCCCTCGGGGGAAAAACGTATGGATTCCGCTGTTTGCGCTGATTGTCAGCGTGCTGCTTACGGCGTGTGCGTCGCCGCCGCCCGCGCCAGTCGCGGAGGTGCCGACCAAATACGAGCGCACGATTGCCGCGCTCAAGGCGATGAATTTTGAACCGGCCGACGATGGCTGGCGGTTAACGCTACCGGCACCGCTGATCTTTCCGTTCGACAGCAACGTGGTCGCCGTCAGCGCGCATGACACGCTCACCCGGGTCGGTCGTGAGCTCAATGAACTTGGCATTGAGCGCGCACTGGTGCGCGGACACACCGACAACGTCGGCAGCAACGAATACAACCTCGGCCTGTCAAAACGTCGTGCCGATGCGGTTGCAAAAGTGCTCAGTGAAGGCGGCTTTCCGGTTGATCGAATCGATTCAAAGGGCCTGGCCGCCAGCATGCCGACCGCCGACAACGCCGCCGCTGAAGGGCGGTCAAAAAATCGTCGCGTGGTGATCATTGTGCAGGTGATTTAGCGTTCGTTTTTCATGACAACTCTGTGCCGCATGCCTTATTGAACCTGGGGTAAGGCCGGATTTATGCCAGCAGTCGACTTTTGCGTAAACGTTAAGCTAAGCCCACGTTGAAAGGGCTTCTACGTGTAAAGATGCTGCTAAAAATACCTCGGCACCACAGGTTGCCAGGGCTCGCCGGACGACGG
>JANXNO010000473.1 GCA_025354075.1 Burkholderiales bacterium
GCTGACCGCTGCCGACATTGATCGCAAAGCGGTTGCTGATTTTCTCAAAGGCTACAAACTGGTCGGCGACAACTCCACGTACCTGAGCGAAAAGTTTTATGAACAGCAAGGCATTTACGTCAATTCGTTCATCAATTACGAGAGCTGGCTGCTGTCGATGAACCAGTCGGGCAAATTGAAAGAACCGCTGAAACTGTTTTATCCACGTGAAGGCATTGCGACGGCCGATTACCCGTTCATGCTGCTCAACGAAGCCAAACGCGGCGAATACCAAAAAGTCGTGGATTATTTGAAAGGCGAGGAGGCGCAAACTTGGCTTGCGCGCACGACGTTGCGTCGTCCCGTGAACCCTGCTGCTGCGGGCGTGGCAACCTTCCCGACTGCCACCTTAGTCGAGCTGCCGTTTTCGCCTGACCGCGGCCTCGCCGACGGCTTGATTGATGCCTATCTCAACGAGTTCAGGAAACCGATTGCCTCGACCTTTGTGCTTGATACGAGCGGCAGTATGAACGGCGGATCGCGTCGCACTGATCTGATCAGCGCGTTGCACAGCGTGGCGGGCGCCGACAGTTCGCTGACCGGGCGCTTGGCACGTTTGTCGAGCCGCGAGCGTATCTGGATGCTGCCGTTCGCCGAGCTGGTGGGAACTCCCACGTATTTTGAAATTCCAGCGGCAACTGCTGCCGATACGCAGAAAAAGGCCGACGCGCTGGGCAACGTTCGCGACTACGCCACCGCGCTCAAAATGCAGGGCGGTACTGCGCTGTATGACGCTATTTATGATGCGGTGGTGTTGATGAACCGGGAGCAGACGAAAAACCGGCAGTACCAGTATTCCGTCATCGCGTTCACCGATGGCGAAAATAATAAGGGTCGCGACTTGAATCAGTTCAAGGCCGACTATGCCGCGTTGCCAGAAGACGCCCGTGCGATCCCGGTGTTCACCGTGGCTTTTGGTGAGGCGAGCGAGGCCGCGTTGAAGGAGGTCTCAAAGCTCTCTGGCGGCAAAAGTTTTGATGCGCGGAAAATGCCGCTCAGCGCCGTATTTAAGGAAATCCGGGCGTATCAATGAGGCTGTCCGGCATTGTTGAAACGCTCACGCGATTTCTGTTCTCGCCCGCTAACTGGATTGGGCTGGCGTTTAGTTTGGGCACAGTTGGTCTGATTCTCGCGGGATTTGTAAGTGCTCGCTGGCTGGGGATCGCAGCACTGGCTTACGGCGTGGGACTTATCACAGGTGGGATGTGGTTCGGATGGCCGCAACTTGCTGGCCCTGCGTGGGACGAATTGACCTTTGCCGAAAGCGATACGTCGCGCGACGCGCCCGCGCTGGCGCTCGCTGGCATCCGTCGCCTGGTCACCGGCAATCCCGGTCGCCGCCTGTCGGCCATGACCGGTGCGAAACTGCTTAAGTTGTGCGACGACATTGAGGCGATGCTCGCACAGTGGGAGCGCTCAAAGGGGCAGCTTTCGGTCGAGGATTCGTTTCATGCACGCTACATCGCGCTGCGTTATTTGCCGGATGCACTGAAGCGCTTTTGGTCGATTCCTGCGCAGTTTGCGACCACGCAACTACTAGAAAACGGCCTGACCGCGGATGCCACATTGGGTAAAACGGTGGACGAATTGGGGCAGAAAGTGCGCCAGTTAAACGATGCGCTTGCCGCGCATGACGCACAGGCTTTCCTGGATCACTCACGTTTTCTGTCGGACAAATTCGGGACGAAAGCAGCAGAAGACGTGGCCGGGCCGGTTGCGCTCAGGTAACTGCTGAAATATGGCTTAGTGATCACCGACTATCGTTGTCAGCCAAAACCCGCATAGGCGCGTTAATTGCTTGAAAAGCCTGCGTCCCGCCCCACCTTGGAGACCATGATGCACATAACAACCGCCACCTTGCTGAGCCCCACCGCGACCCCGATGTTCGACACCCTCACGGTGGCGATGAGCGAAGCCGCGTTTGTCCAGGTCGGCGACACGGTGTTTACGGCTGATTACCTGCATGCGCCTGACGAGTTCACGCGTCCTGATGATGTGCTGGTGGAAGGCACGCGTGAAGATCAGGAATTGCTGTTGATTCAGCGCGACTTTGAGGGCGCAAAGCTGACTGGCGAAGGCGAAATCTGTTTACGCGACGGCACGTTGATCCGCTTTTTGCGGCCCGCCGCCGTTCACTAGTCGCTTTCTCCGCCCCCCGCATCAGGCATGCGTTGACACGAACGCCGTGCCCACGTAAAACAGGCGTCAAGAAAACCTAAAAAGGTGACGCGGTGGACGATCCCCGAGCGACAGTTGGAGTGGCTATCGATGATCGGCTAATTGCCTCAGAGCAAGCGCTGACACGCGCATCAGCTCCAAAAGTGCGCCGCATGCGCAGCCGCAATCTCTCCCTGGTGCTCATCAGCGCTACCGCGTTGGGCGGCCTTGCGGGCTGCGGTAACCTGGAAAGCGGACCGACTAACAGCCGCGATGTCTACGCCAATCTCGAAGCCTGCAAGGCCGATTGGGGCACGCCGGGCGATTGCGAGGAGGTAGACGCCAAGCGCTCGGTCACTGGCACCAGCGGCTATTACGGTCCGCGTTATTCGTCGCGTTCGGGCTCGGCATATGGTTTCAATTCAACGCCACGACCCGGCTCGCGGTCAACGGGCAGCGTCACGTCATCGGTCTCGCGTAGTGGTTTTGGCGCATCGGCTTCGCGCCACAGCAGCGGCTCCAGCTCGCATTCGTCGTCGTCGGGCGGCTGACCGGTATGCGCCGAGAACATGTACCCAAGCGCGACAACTGGCAAAAGCGCTGCGAAGACGCGGGCTTTTCGTTCCATTCCCTTGACGGTTTGTACTGGGACGAAGGCATTTGCTATCACTTCACATCCGCGCAAATCCAGACGCTAGAGAAGGCCACCGCCGAGCTGTACACGATGTGCATGGCCGCTGCCGAACACATCATCGAAAGAGGGCGATTCAAGGAACTGGCGATTCCTGAATCTGCATGGGCATTGATTCGTGAAAGTTGGGACGACGATCATCCGTCTCTGTTCGGTCGCTTTGACCTGGCGTGGGACGGCACCGGCTCGCCCAAATTACTCGAATTTAATGCCGACACGCCGACCTCGCTCATTGAGGCGAGCGTTGCGCAATGGCATTGGCTTGAGGACGTCAAACCCAGGGCCGATCAGTTCAATAGCCTGCATGAAGCGCTGATCGAGCAGTGGAAATGGCTCAAGGCCGAGCACGCCTATAGCCACGTTCATTTCACCTGCGTGGGCGACCACGAGGAGGATGGCGGCAACCTTGATTACCTGCGCGACACGGCGATTCAGGCGGGCTTGCAAGCGCCGTGGATTGCGGTGGAAGAGATCGGCTGGAGTGAAAGCGATTTGGCGTTTGTCGACGTTGACAATCAGCGCATCGAAACGCTGTTCAAGCTTTATCCGTGGGAATGGTTGCTGGCCGACGAATTCGGCAACAACATTCGCAAAACCAAAATGCGCATCATCGAACCGGCGTGGAAAATGGTGCTCGCCAACAAGGGTTTGCTGCCGATTTTGTGGGAGCTGTACCCCGATCATCCGTTGCTGTTAAACGCGTCATTCCAGCGCCACAAAGTGCTCGGCGACTACGTGAAAAAACCGCTGCTGTCGCGTGAGGGCGAGAACGTTGAAATCTACAAAGGCGGTGAAGTGATTCGCGCTGAAGGAACGTACGGCGAAGAGGGATTTGTCTACCAGCAATACACGCCGATTCCGAGCTTTGAAGGGAACTTCGTCACCATCGGAAGCTGGATCGTCGGCGACGCGCCTGCGGGCATTGGCCTGCGTGAGGACGCGACCGAAATTACGATGAATACGTCGCGATTTGTGCCGCATTACTTTGATTAACGGTCGCCGTCATTACGGACGAAAAAGAGGAACCCAATGACTTATTCGCTCAACGATTCGATCCGTTATTTCGATGATTTTCTTATCTATTTTTCCGTCGCGTTGCTGCTGCTTGTGGCGTTCACAATCGTCTACGTGAAGGTCACGCCGTACGACGAAATCGCGCTGATTCGGGCGGGCAACACGGCCGCAGCCATCTCGTTATCCGGCGCGTTGCTCGGCTTTGCGCTGCCGCTGGCGAGCACGGTGGCCAACGCGGTGAATCTGATTGATCTGGTGCTGTTTGCGCTGCTCGCGACGGTGGTGCAACTGATCGTGTTTGTGTTCGCGCGAATGCTGATGCCGGGCCTCACTGCGTCGATTGAAGGCGGCGACATCGCGAAGGCGACGTTCCTCGCAGCGGTGTCGATTTCAGTTGGAATGTTGAACGCAGCAGCGTTGGTTTTTTAGCATTTTACAGATAACAACATTTTGCTATAAGCCTTACTCTATATGGGCATAGATGCTATTTGGCTATTTGTCGACTTTAGCCGTAAATTGGGTCTACGCCCAATATAAATAAGGATTTCAGAAATAAGCTGATTCGTTTCTGTTACTGCGTGGCGGGCAAAATCTCGAATGAAAAATCGTTGCGCTGGCTGATGCTCGCACCCTGCGCGTAGTTGATTTCAGTGACGTTGGCACTTCCGCCACCGATGCGCAAAATGGTGGACGCGCGGGTGCCGTAACCGTCCCGGTTGATGAAGATCGAGCCCAAAGTGCGTTCCCATTCCAGCGGCACGCCGGTGTTCGGCAAATGCTGCTCGGACGTTGGCGTGGTGTTGCGCAATAGCCTTAACATGCGCGCGTCCTGCGCGACCAAATCGCGTTCAGCCAGCGCATGACGTAACCCCTGTTTCACTCGCGTAACTTTCGGCCAATCGGTGTCGAGCGACGCGTTGGAGAGACCGTATTTGCCCTGATCCAATCGCTGCGCGACGCGCTCTGCCGAGTTAAGAAACCACAGTTCGCGCGAGTCGCCGTTCACTTGCCCGCACAATAAATTGAAGCCTTCGTAGCGCGGCGCGATAGAAGCCAGCTCGGTGACAAACGTCGCCACCGGCGCCGACGATTCGAGAAAATGCTTCGTGATGTTTCCGCGTGAAGGCGCACCTTCGCGCCGCAAACCCGGATTGCGAATGTTAGTCAGCAGCGCAAACCGACCGTGCCGAGTAACGCCCAACCACGCCCCACTCGCCTTGAGATCGCGCCCCGCTAGCACACACGAATCCGGCCACCAGTGCATCGGCTCGGTCGGACGCGCATAGAACTCATCGCGATTAGCCGCGAGCAGCAAGGGCGTCTCGCTGTCAGGGTACCAAGCGAATGCGGCGATGCACATCAGTCTAAAAGTTTTAGACGCTGCACTTTGCCTGACGGACCTTTCGGAAGCTCGTCAACAAAGCGAAAAACCTTCGGCGTTTTGTAGCGCCCGAGCACGCGAACACAGTGTTCGCGCAGACTCACTTCGTCGCACTCGATACCTGGTTTGAGTACCACCGCCGCGAGAATTTCCTGGCCGTAATTGGCGTCAGGTATGCCTACCGCTGCAGCCTCCAGCACCGCAGGATGGGCAAGCAGTGCTTCATCAATTTCGCGCGGTGCAATATTCTCGCCGCCTTTGATGATCAGCTCCTTGATGCGGCCCGTCACGAAGTAAAAACCATCCGCATCTCGATGCCCGAGGTCCCCCGTGCGCAGCCAGCCGTCGGTTGTCATGGCGTCGGAAGTTTTCTCCGGCGCGTTGTAGTAACCGAGCATCACGTTGTCGCCGCGCAGTTGCAGTTCACCGGTAATGCCGTCGGCTAACACCCCATTCGTCTCGGTCGATACGACGCGCGTCTCCACGCCGCATGGCAGCCCCGGAGTGCCGTATTTACGCGAACTCGCCTGTTGCGGATTGCAAAACACCACGGAGGAGCATTCGGTCATGCCCATCGCTTCGATCACACCAATACCGAATGTGGCTTCGAACGCTCGATGTTGATCTGGCGGCAGGGGCGCTGAGGCGGAACGCGCGAAATGAATTGCGGGCCAAAGCTGGGTGTTGGCGTCCGCCGCGTTCAACAAATACGCGATGATGGTCGGCACCAGATTGAGCCAGGTGGGCTCATAGCGCTCAACCCAGCCCCACCATGCGCTTGCGGAAAATTTATGCGGCGCGACGATGCTGCCGCCACTCACGAACGGCGCGACGGTCGCGATGCACTGACCGTTGATGTGATACAGCGGCAACGATGACAAGACGCGGTCGGCGCTGGTCAGTCCGTGCCAGTCACATACGGAGCGTCCTGCGTGCAGCAAATTGGCATGCGTCAACAGCGCGCCTTTGGGCTGGCCCGTGGTGCCCGACGTGTACATCAGCAGCGCGGGCGATTGGATGTTTGAAGATTGATCGAGTTCAACTTCGCCGTAAATCGAGTGTGCGTTCGGCGCATCCGAATCGATCACGTCGACGCGAATTTTGGCTGACCGTTCGCTCGTCATCATCGCTAGCGCCGTGCGCAATTGCTCTTCGTAGTGCGTTGACGTGAACACGAGTTTCACGTCACTGTGCTCGAGCACGTAGGCGAGCTGTGCGCCGTGCGAGAGCAAATTCAGCGGAGTAACAACAAATCCAGCGGCCATCGTTCCGAGGAAAATCGTGGTCGTCTGATAGCCGTTGTGCAGCAAAAATCCGACGTGATCACCGGGAGCCAGGCCGTGCGCTGCATAGCGCGCAGCGAGCTGCCGCGCTTCTTTTGCGAACTTCGCATAACTCAGTATTTCGCCAGTTTCGGGCGAAATCAGCAGCGGCGCATCCGGCTGCTCGCGCTCGTGCGCGAGTAGGACGTCACGTAACGAAGCTGTGACCGTCATCGATTGACGTGAGAAAAATAATCAGCAAACAGCACGGATTCGTCAGGCATGTTTTGTGGAATAGGTTGTGCGATGCGCGTGATGTTCAGGAAGTTTCGATACGTCAAATTGTCGCTGAAACTGTTGCCGCCCCAAGTCCCGCAACCCATCGATAGCGAAAACGGCAATCCGTTGTCGAAGCTGCCGCCGGTGGCGATACAGTGCGCCTGATTCACGATCACGCGCGCGACGGGAAGGGTCAGTCCAATCTGCAGTGCAAGTTCATCCGCACGTTCAGGCGCGGCGTGAATTCCAATCGAATGCCCCGCGCCTTGATACGCGTAAATGTCGTTAACGATACTTGCCGCCGCATTGAAATCGGCAGCGCGGTAGATCGTCATCACCGGCGACAATTTCTCGCCTGAAAACGGAAAGCCTTCGCCAATACCCGTTTCACTCACCATCAAAACGCGTGCAGCCGATGCCCGATCCAGCCCAGCAATCGCGGCGATCTCCGGGGCGTTTTTTGCCGTCACCACAGATGACAATTTGCCCGATGGAAACATTACGTTTTGTAGCTGCGTTTTTTCCTCATTACCAAGCAACATGCAGCCTTGTGCTTCGAGCGCGGCAATCATGGCGACGTACACCGCATCAACGACGACAACGCTATTTTCACTGGAGCAACTGGTGGCGTTGTCGAAGATTTTTGAGCGAACAATGCGCTCGGCCGCCGCAGCCAAATCCGCACTCGCATCAACGATCACCGAAACGTTGCCCGCGCCGACACCGAAGGCAGGTTTCCCGCTCGAATACGCCGCGCGAATATTCGCTTGCGAGCCAGTCGCAATGATCAGATCAACTTGTTGCAGTAACTCGTAAGTCAACGCTTTGCTCACGGGCGAAGGCAACACCTGCACCAAGTCATGCGGCGCACCGATGCGATCAAACTCTGCGTACACATACTGCAGCAGCAATTCGGCTGTTGATGCACCTTTGGGCGAGGGCGCGAGAATGATCGCGTTGCGGCCCTTCATCGCGTTGATGATCATGTTCGCAGGCGTTGCGCCGGGATTGGTCGATGGGGTGATCGCGCCGATCACGCCAGCCGCGCGTGCAATTTCCGTGATGCCGGTCGCCGTATTTTTAGCAATCACACCGACGGATTTCGCGCCGTGCAAATCGCGCATCAGGCCGAGTGTTTTGCGATGATTTTTTTGAATCTTGTCGGCTACATTGCCGAGGCCGGTGTGGCGCACGGCCAGCTCTGCAAGCGCACGGTTGCGCGAAGGCTCCATGATCGCCCACGCCGCAGCAGCGCAGACGCGATCCGTTTGCGCTTGATCGTACGTTTCGGCAACCGCCTGCGCGACACGTGCGCACTTGACCAGGCCCGCAATGATCGCGACTTCACTCATACGAAAAGTAATCGTGCATCAGTTGTCGAGCTTCGCGCCGGACGCTTTGGCAACTTTTGCCCAACGATCCATCTCAGTGCGTACAAACTTGCCGAACTCGGCGGGAGGCATGCCGCCGGCGTCTGCCGCTGCGGCCGCCCAGTTCGCCTTGATGGCCGGGTCTTCCAGCGCTTTCGCGACTTCCTTGTACATGCGGTCAACGATTTCAGGTGGCGTCCCTTTGAGCGCCCAGATGGCGTACCACTGCGACACCTCAATATTGGGGTAACCCTGCTCCGCCATCGTAGGAATCTCGGGATATTGTGGCGATCGCTGCGCGGCCATAAGCCCCAGCGGTCGAGCCTTGCCAGAACGAATCTGCGCTGCGGTTGCACTCATGCCATCGATCAGTACATCCAGCGACCCGCCGAGAAAGTCCTGCATCGCCGGACCCATGCCTTTGTACGGGACATGAACGATGTCGATGCCCTGCCCCAGCTTGAAAAGCTCGCCCGTCAAGTGCTGCGAAGTCCCCGATCCAGGCGAACCGAAGTTCAGTTTGCCGGGATTGGCTTTGGCGTAGTCGACGAGATCTTTGACAGTTTTTACATTGGGCAACTTGCTGGGTTGCGTCGCAATAACGAAAGGCATGATCGCCAGCAGCGTCACCGGAACGAAATCCTTCTCGATGTCATAAGACAGCTTTGGATAAATCGATGGCGCGATGGTGTGATGCACGGCACCGATCAAAAACGTGTAGCCGTCCGGGGCCGCGCGTGCTGCCACTGCCGCACCGACAGTGCCGCCTGCACCGCCAATGTTTTCTACGATGAACTGATGGCCGGTCTGCTTCGTTAACTGCGCGGAAAGCGGACGCGCGAAGGTGTCCGTGCCACCACCCGCAGGAAACGGATTGATCAGACGTACTGGTTTTGTCGGCCAGCTTTGCGAGTAGCTAGCCGAGGCGAAGACGAGGCTTGCGGCCGCGAGCGCTACGGTCAGTATGCGAGACATGGGCTGCATAAATACCTCCTATGCATAATCGGTCGTGCGAATTGTGTTGATCAAAGCGCGCTCGCCGGCAAAGCGGCGAAACGCACGGTTAATCAGGATGGTACTTAAATTATTTTTTGATTTCAGTATGTTTGTACTTACTGAGGAACCGGGTGGGCAGCGCCAAAGCATCGCGGCGGAACGGGTCGCCGAGTTCTTTGGTGACCATAATTTCGAGGATCGTGGTTCTGCCGCGTTTTTGTGCCTCGCAAGCCTCGGCGAGTGCAGGGCCGACGTCTGCGAGTTGATCAATGCGCAAGCCTTCAGCGCCCATCGCGATGGCGACATTTGCCCAGTGCGGCTGGTTGTCAAGCGCGACGCCGAGATAGCGGCGGTTGTAGAAATCAACGTGGTTCTTTTTCTCGGCGCCCCACTGGCCGTTGTTGAACACAATGGCCGTGACTGGAATATTTTCACGCACGCAGGTTTGCACTTCGTTGAAACTGATGCCCCAAGCGCCGTCCCCAACGTAGGCAATCGCGGGTCGATCAGGCGCGGCTAATTTCGCGCCGATGATGGTTGGGAACGCGTAACCGCAGTTGCCAAAACTCATTGCCGCAAACATCGAGCGCGGTTCGTTGAAGCGCAGATAACTGTTCGACACGGAGCAGATGTTGCCAATATCGGTCGACACCATCGCGCGTGCTGGCATCGCCTTTTCGAGCTCGCGCAGCACTTGCCGTGGATGCATGTACTTGGACGCTTTGGCGACCTCAATGGAGTATGCGTCCGTTTCGTGCGTCCAACCGTCGAGTTCTTTTTCCCAGGCTTTGCGTTCTTTAGCCACTGTGGCGAGACGCGACTCACGGTTGGCTTGGCACGCTAATGACTTGCCTTTGAGTCGTGCGACTAACGCCAGCGCCGCTGCACGCGCATCGCCGCAAATACCAACAGAGATTTTCTTGACCAATCCGAGCATCTTTGCATCGGCATCGATTTGAATGATCTTGGCGTTTTTTGGCCAGTAATCGATGCCGTGTTGCGGCAGTGTGCCGAATGGGCCCAGACGTGTTCCGAGCGCCACCACTACGTCCGCTCGGGCGATCAGTTTCATCGCGGCTTTTGAGCCTTGGTAACCCAAGGGGCCGCACCATAGACGATGGTTTGCCGGGAAACTGTCGTTGTGCAAATAGCTGTTGCACACCGGCGCATCGAGCAGTTCTGCGAGCTTGATCGCCGCGTCGATGCCGTTGCCCATGATGACGCCACCACCCGACAAAATGACCGGGAATTTTGCTTTTGACAACAGCTCGGCGGCCTCGTCCAGCGCGCCTTCGCCGCCTGCGCCACGCTCAATTGTTATCGGCGCGGGAATTTCGTATTCGCCTTCACCGTAGAAAAAATCGCGCGGAATGTTGAGCTGCGTCGGGCCTAGTTCGATATGCGCACGGTCAAACGCTCGCGCGGTCATTTCTGCCATGCGCGCCTTGTTGTTGACATGCGCCTGAAACTTAGTGATCTTGGAGAAGATCGGTAACTGATCCGTCTCCTGAAAACCGCCCAGACCCAGCGTCATGGAGCCGGTTTCCGGCGTGATCACCACAACAGGCGAATGCGCCCAGTAAGCGGCGGCCGTTGGCGTCACAAAGTTGGTGATGCCGGGGCCGTTTTGCCCAATGCACACACCGTGGCGACCGGATACGCGTGAAAAGCCGTCGGCCATGTGCCCGGCTCCCTGCTCGTGCGCGACAGAGATAAAGCGAATGCCTGCGGTGTCGAACAGATCCAGCGCGTCCATGTAGGCAGAGCCGACGATGCCGAAAATGTCGGTCACGCCCTGTGACACCAGTGTTTCCACGAACGCCTCCGACGGCGTCATCTTGACTTTGCCTTTGGTGACGCGACGATCAACCTTAGTGATTTGTTTAGCTGCAGTCTTCGCGATTTTTGCGATTTCGGTTGTCTTTTTTGACGGCTTGGTTGCCATGTGAACCTCTCAACTGTTGAAACTGCTGACAAGTGTGCTGGGAATGCGGGCTCGGGGCGTTCTCAAATCCAAAAAAACGAATCCCGGTGTTTCATTTTTTGCGAGTTGTGGCGAATTGTGCATAATGCAGCTGCGATTAACTTAGGAACATAAGATGACTGGCGAACACGAGGACGAGCACAAGGAGGGCCGCGAGGCCGGTTCAGCAGCGCTTCGCTCGCTGACGGTGATGTAGTTTGTGGCGAATAGCGAGCGCTCAGTCAGCCTCACTGAAATCATGCAGGCGGTGAGCCTGCCAAAACCCACCGTTTTTCGCATTCTGACCACGCTGGAAGAGGCGGGTATCTTGTTACGCGAGCCCGACGCCAAGCGCTATGTTCCCGGCGAGCGCCTGACCAACCTGGCTGCAAACGTACTGCTGCATTCGCCGCATCGTTCGGCGCGCCGAGCGATTCTGGAAGAGCTAGTGGAAAAGGTCGGTGAGACCTGCAACTTGACGATTCCCAACGGGCATCATGTGATGTATCTTGATCGCGTCGAGTCGTCGTGGCCACTGCGCATCAATCTGCATGCGGGCTCCAAGGTGCCACTGTACGCCAGCGCCAGCGGCAAGCTGTTTCTGGCGCACTCCGCCAAACGAATGCGTGACCGTCTTTTGACCAGCGCACCGCTCATCGCCCATACGAAAAATACGCTGACGTCTTTGCGCCATCTCGAACTTGAATTTACCAAGGTGCGACGCGGCGGCTTTGCTGTTGATAACGAAGAGTACCTTGCAGGAATCTGTTGTCTTGCCGTACCCGTGCTGAATGATCAAGAGCGGGTCGTTGCAGCAGTTGCAGTCCACGGCCCGGTATCCCGCATGAGCGTTGCGCAGGCGATGGAATTCCTGCCGACGCTCAAAGAGGCAGCCGAGCAAATCGGACAAACGCTTGACTGGTAACGGCATGGAGCGCGACTATCGACTCACGCATCCCAAGCTTTCGGGGTTCATCGAACGAGCGAAGTCGCTGCCTCCCCTAGTCACCGCTGTCGTTTATCCGCATGATGCATTGTCCTTGCGAGCAGCCATTGAGGCGGCGCTTGCTGGGCTTATTGAGCCGGTTTTCTATGGCTCTGGCGCGCGTATTCGTGCGCTCGCCGCGCAATTGAATGTGTCCTTGCCAGGGCGTATCGAGGACACTGGGGAATCTGCGGTTGCAGCGGCGCGCCGAGCTGTGAAGGATGCGGCTGACGGTCGAGTTTCAGCATTGATGAAAGGCAATCTGCATACCGACGAATTGATGGGCGCAGTTGTCGCTCGGGACTCCGGTCTGCGGGCGGAAACCCGCATCACGCACACTTTTGTGTTTGATTTGCCGCGTTACCCAAAGCTAATTGCGCTCACTGATGCTGTTATCAATATCTCACCCGATGTGCGCACCAAAGCCGATGCAATCACCAATGCGGTGCGCTTGCTTAACCGGCTCGGTATTCGCGCGCCCAAGGTGGCGATTTTGGCGGCGGTGGAAACGGTTCACGAAAGAATCCCTGCGACCATCGACGCGCAGGGACTGGTCGCGCTGGCGCTGAGTGGGCGATTTGGCTGCGCGACGGTCGACGGCCCGTTTGGCTTCGACAATGCCATATCGGCGACCGCTGCTGCGGCCAAGGGCATCGTCTCCGCAGTAGCCGGAGATCCTGACTTGCTCGTGGCGCCCGATTTGAACTCGGGCAATATGCTTTACAAGAGTTTTGTCTATGTAGGCGGCGGCGAATGTGCCGGAATTGTTCAGGGGGCTCGCGTGCCCGTCATCCTGACCAGTCGTGCGGAGTCACAATTTAGCCGCATTGCTTCCTGCGCGCTTGCCAGTATTGCGTCGGCCACTGTTTAGCGGCGACAGGCAAGTTTGCTAAACTTCTCGGGTTTTCCAAGACAATCAAAGCTCAGCTTAGATCGCAATTGCAGTATGGATTCGGTCAACCTCGCGGTCACTCTTGAGTGGCGAAGGCAATTTTCGACATCACGTCAAGTCCGCATGGCGGTGCTTGGTGCGGTGACGGCGCTTTCGCTATCGTTCGCTACATTTCTTTGGTGGTTTGCGGGCGTGTGGATGATCCTGCCGTTTGCTGGCCTTGAAATCGTGTGCGTGGCGATTGCTTTTTGGTGGCTGGAACAGGCTGCTGATGATCGCGACCGCATTGAGGTCACCGAGACGCGCGTGAAAGTGGACCGTCATCGTGGACAGCGCGCTCAGTGCTTCGAATTTAATCGCGGTTGGTTGTCGACAGAACTTAAACGTGATCGTATGGGCGGATCGCGCGGAGTGAGGCTCTTGCAATCGGGCCGTTGTGTGGAGTTACTTGAGTTTCTGCCGGTTTCGGAGCAGCATCGTGCATTGCGTGATCTGCGTTTGGCGTTGGCGACTCGCCAGTTTGCGTCGAGAATAATTTAGGGTGTGGGTTGTGCGAAAAGAAATTGAATTGAACACGATGACTAGTCATTCATTACGATCAGCGACATCAGTTTTGGCGTCAACCGCCTTAGCGGTGGTCGGGGCGCTGCTGCCGTTGACGGTAGCAGCGGATTGGCGCATGAACCTCAAACCCGCGAACTCCGGAATCGCGCAGCAAATGTTTGAGTTGCATACGTTGATTACCGTGGTTTGCGTGGTAATTTTTCTTGGTGTGTTCGGCGTGATGTTTTATTCACTCTATGCGCACCGAAAGAGCAAAGGGCACAAGGCGGCTCAGTTCCATGAGAGCGCAACAGTTGAAGCGTTATGGACCATCATCCCATTTTTTATTTTGCTGGTGATGGCCTTTCCAGCGACCAAGGCCGTACTGGACATGCGCGACTCGTCGGCGCCGGAAATGACCGTCAAAGTGACTGGCTATCAGTGGAAGTGGGGATACGACTATATCCATGATGGCTTTGGTTACATGTCTACGCTTTCAACCCCGCTGGCACAAATAAAAGGCAGCGAGCCGCAGGGCGAAAATTACTTGCTTGAGGTGGACAATCCGCTTGTGATCCCCGTTGGTAAAAAAGTTAGGTTGCTCATAACGTCAAATGACGTTATTCATTCTTGGTGGGTGCAGGCCCTCGGCGTGAAGCAGGATGCAGTCCCCGGCTTTATTCGTGACGCGTGGTTCCGCGCTGATCGCCCCGGCCTTTACCGCGGCAACTGTGCGGAGCTGTGTGGCAAAGAGCACGGATTCATGCCGACAGTTGTGGAGGTGAAGACACAGGCCGATTACGACATCTGGCTGGCAGCCCAGAAAGACAAATACGGCGTCGGCAAGGCAACTGCTGCGGTGGTTGCCGTCGACAGCAAGACGTATAGCCGAGAGGATCTCGTTGCCCACGGCAAAACTGTTTATGAGGGTGCAGGCGGTTGCCAGGGATGCCACCAGCCTACCGGAAAGGGCGTTGCCGGGCAATTCCCCGCGCTCGACGGCTCCAAGGTTGTCAATGGCCCAACGGCGGATCAGGTTGCGCTTTTGCTGAATGGCAAGGCGGGTACGGCGATGGCGTCGTTCAAGCATCTGAGTGACAAGGATTTGGCTGGGGTCATGGCATACACCCGAAGCAGCTGGTCGAACAAGGCTACGGAGTTCGTTCAGCCGATAGACTTTGCCAAGGCGCGAAATGGCGGTACGTTGCCCGCAGGTTCCGTTGTCGCCGGTGCAAGCGCGCCTGCAGCGGCTCCTACGGCTGCAAGCGCGGACGTCGCGCCCCTTCTTCCTGCAAAGCTGTATTTTGCGGTCGGCAAGATGGAGTTGCCGACCGACGCCAAGCCATCAATTGATGCTGCGCTTGCTTTCCTGAAAGGCAAAGGCAGCGGAAAAATCGATATTACAGGCTACACAGATCAAACCGGCGACCGCGTGGCCAACCTTGAGCTGGCGAAAGAGCGAGCGAAAAGTGTGCGTGCGGCGCTCGAAGCAGCCGGCGTTAAACGCGATCAGATCAACATGAAAGCACCGGCCGAAATCACCGGGGCCAGTGACAACAAAGAAGCGCGTCGAGTCGAAATCAACGCAGGCGCGTAAGTTGTCTCGCGTTGCACGCAGCTTAGTTAGTACCGAATTAGTCAGTAGCGATATTCAGGAGCAGTAGATCATGGCAAGCGTTCCACACGGCGTTCACACCGGGCACGACCACACGGCAGCAGATGATCATCATGATCATCACCCGACAGGCCTCTTGCGCTATTTGACCACCACCAATCACAAAGACATCGGCACGATGTATCTGTGGTTCAGTTTCGCTATGTTCATCTCGGGTGGCATCATGGCCATGCTGATTCGCGCTGAATTGTTTCAGCCAGGGCTGCAAATCCTTGACCCGGAGCGCTTCAACCAGATGACGACGCTGCATGGCATCGTAATGATTTTCGGCGCAATCATGCCTGCCTTCGTTGGCTTCGCTAACTGGATGTTGCCGTTGCAACTGGGCGCGCCGGACATGGCTTTCGCCCGCATGAACAACTGGTCGTTTTGGCTGTTGCCACCTGCCGCCATTTTGTTGCTGGGCTCATTGGCTGTTCCCGGTGGCGCTGCCGCTGGCGGTTGGACGTTGTATCCGCCCCTTTCTATTCAGGCCGGTATGGGCATGGACATGATGATTTTTGCGGTTCACATCATGGGCGCGTC
Source organism: Burkholderiales bacterium (assembly GCA_025354075.1). GTDB lineage: Bacteria > Pseudomonadota > Gammaproteobacteria > Burkholderiales > Casimicrobiaceae > Casimicrobium. Next base: position 15,773 of record JANXNO010000473.1, read on the forward strand.
ATCCATCATGGGTTCGATCAACATCATCACCACCATCCTCAATCTGCGCACACCCGGTATGACGATGATGAAAATGCCGATGTTCGCCTGGACGTGGCTGATTACCGCGTTCCTGCTGATCGCTACGATGCCCGTGCTGGCTGGTGCGGTCACGATGCTGCTGACGGATCGTCACTTCGGCACCACATTCTTTAATGCCGCAGGTGGTGGTGATCCTGTGATGTTCCAGCATATTTTCTGGTTCTTTGGCCACCCGGAGGTGTACATCATTGCGCTGCCAGCGTTTGGTGTGGTGTCGCAAATCATCCCAACCTTCTCGCGCAAGCCTTTGTTCGGTTACGCGTCGATGGTCTATGCCACAGCCTCAATCGCGATCCTTTCGTTCATCGTCTGGGCGCATCACATGTACACCACCGGATTGCCAATGGCCGGTCAGTTGTATTTCATGTTTGCGACCATGCTAATTGCGGTTCCGACCGCCGCCAAAATTTTCAATTGGCTCGCAACAATGTGGCGTGGCTCCATCACGCTGGAAACGCCGATGCTGTTTTGCCTCGGCTTTCTGTTCCTGTTCACGCTCGGCGGCTTCACCGGGCTGGTGTTGTCGTTGACACCAGTCGACATTCAGTTGCATGACACGTACTACGTGGTTGCGCACTTCCACTACGTGATGGTTGCGGGCGCGCTGTTTTCGGCCTTCGCTGCGGTCTACTACTGGGGCCCTAAGTGGACAGGCTGGATGTACGAAGAAAAGCTAGGCAAGATTCACTTCTGGTGGTCGCTGATTGCCTTCAACGTGACTTTCTTCCCGCAGCATTTCCTGGGTCTTGCTGGCATGCCACGTCGTATACCCGACTACAACATGCAGTTCGCCGAATGGAATATGGTGTCCTCGATCGGTGCGTTCGCCTTTGGCACCGCGCAGATTTTCTTCATCGTCGTAGTTCTACGTATGATTAGCGGCAAGAGCGGCATCCGCGCTGCTGCCAAGCCGTGGGATGGCGCTGAGGGTCTTGAATGGACTGTGCCTTCGCCAGCCCCATATCACACGTTCGAAACGCCTCCAGCGTTCAAATAGATGGCATCCGTGACCGATTCCAGAGACGCAGCCGCAGCAGCGTTACGCCGCCGTAACCTCCGCACGGGCTGGTTTTTGGGCGGTGTCGCGTTGTGTCTGGCGCTCTCCATTTGGTATTCGAAGGTGGGATAAAAGTAGCACATGCCCAATTTTTTTCTAGAGAACCGGGAAATGTTGCGCAAACTCGCCGTTTTCGTGGCGGTCATGTTTGCGTTTGGCTTTGCTTTGGTTCCGATCTACAAAAAAATCTGTGAGGTCACCGGAGTCAACGACTTTATGCGACCGGAGCAACTAAAAAATACGCAAGTAGATGCGACGCGAAAAATCAAGATTGAATTTGATGCCAACACGCGTAATTTGCCGTGGAGTTTCAAGCCCGAGTTTTCGACGTTGACGGTGCATCCTGGTGAACTTACTACGGTGATGTATGAAGTTCACAACACTACGTCGCGCGACATGGTTGGGCAGGCGATTCCCAGTTATGGCCCCTCACAGGCGGCGGAACATTTCAAAAAACTGGAATGTTTCTGTTTTGCTAAACAGACGTTCGTTGCTCAGGAAACGCGGCATATGCCGGTCGTCTTTGTGGTCGACCCCGCATTACCGAAAGACATCAACACCATCACGCTGTCTTACACTTTTTTTGAAGTACCTGGCGCTGCAGTGCCGCCTGCAACCAAAACTCCTGTGGGCAAGCTAGAGGCGCAGGCCGCACTGAAGCCATTGCCCGGCTAGCATCCACTCTAATCATCCGATACTTTTAGCGAGTCCTTTATGAGCGCACCTTCCGCTACATCCGCCGTCTCCGCCGCGGGCAAATATTTTGTGCCGCAGCCGTCGCACTGGCCCATCGTGGGCAGCATCGCCCTATTGACACTAGCGTTCGGTGCAGTTTTCAGCATGAACAGTATCGCCGCGGGCCAGTATCTGCTTGGGGCAGGCTTCCTGATCCTCTTCTACATGCTGTTCGGTTGGTTTGGTGTGGTGATCAAGGAAAGCGAAGGTCGTCTCTACGGTAAGAACGTTGACATCTCATTTCGCTGGAGCATGAGCTGGTTCATATTCTCGGAAGTGATGTTTTTTGCTGCCTTCTTTGGCGCGCTGTTTTACGCGCGCGTTTTGTCTGTGCCAGACTTGGGCTCTATCGACTCAAAAAACCTTTGGCCCGAATTTGCAGCGACGTGGCCCACGACCGGCCCTTACATCAAAGATGCTTTTTCACCGATGGGCGCGTGGGGTATACCTGCGATAAACACCGCACTGCTGCTGACCTCTGGCATCACACTGACGATTGCGCATCATGCGATGCTGGCTAACCAGCGCAGCAGGCTCATTCTCTGGCTGGCCGCGACGATTGTTCTTGGTGCAGTATTCTTGACGTTGCAGGCGTACGAATACATACACGCCTACAGTGAACTGAATCTCAAGCTTACGAGCGGCATTTTCGGGTCGACTTTTTTTATGTTGACTGGCTTCCATGGTTTTCATGTAACCATCGGTGCGATCATGTTGACGGTGATTTTGGTGCGCTCAATCCGCGGGCATTTTGATGACAAACATCATTTCGCGTTTGAGGCGGCCGCGTGGTATTGGCACTTTGTTGACGTCGTCTGGCTGGGCCTGTTCGTGATCGTCTACATGCTCTAGGCGCTAGTGCTGTCAGCCCACCCAAAAGGCGGCTTCGATGCCGCTTTTTTTATGTATCCCTGCGAAATTAGCGCACGCCTTGTGATCCAATCCAGCCTAATTTGTAGCTCAGCATGAGAAACACAAACAGCCCGACAGAAATGGCGACCCGCACGGTAAGCGCGCGAAGCATCTTCGATGAACCCCCCTCGCCGCCGCGGAACAAATACAGTAGCGCGGACGCCATGGAAACCACAATCGCCACCAAACACAGGATTACAAGCCATCTCATACCGCAATTTTAGTGAGAAGCGCGTGCCCCGTCAGATTGATTCTTCAATCAGCCATCAGCGGAGATTTCGCCCGAAACTTTGGGCGCTGGTTCTAACTATCGTTTTTGCGATAGTTACTGTGCGACTTGGCCACTGGCAAGGCGAGCGCGCTCAATACAAAATTGATCAGCAAACGCAGTTGGATACAGCGCGCGCTGCTAAGCCGCTGCAACTGGCCGATCTGCCGACGAATGCGAACGCCGGCACTGAATTGCGCTACCGCAGCCTGGAAATCACCGGAAGTTTTGTGGCGACCGAACTGTTTTACGTTGACAATCGCATCCTCGATGCCAAAGCGGGTTACGGTTTACTGCAAGCCTTTCGCGCTGAGTCTGGAAACGGCGCGGCACGAACAATATTGGTAGATCGTGGCTGGATGCGGGCGTCCGGTGATCGATCCGTGTTGCCGGTGATCGAAACCCCTTCCGGCAGCGTAACGATCATCGGTCGCATCAATTTGCCGCCGTCGCGCAATCCGGGAACGTTTGATAATGATCGCGGCAATCGGCTGAACTATGTGAACATCCCTGAAATCTCGAAGCGCATGCAGCGGAGTATCGAGCCGTTCATTCTGGAGCAGACCTCGGGCCCCGGCTTCAGCAGCATCGAACGTCCGATGCCGGGCGCCAATTTCGAGAAAAATATTGGGTATCAACTACAGTGGTATGGCTTTGCAGGGCTGTCCATCATCCTGTTCATTATCCTTAGTTTTCGTAAAGCATAAATTGGGCTGCGTTTGAAATCCTCTACAAAAATGATTGCTTTGGTGGCGCTCGTGTGCGCAGCACCGTTTGTTTCGGCGTGGGTGGCGTACTACTTTATTCAGCCGACAGGCGGCAAGAGCTACGGCGAATTGCTTACGGTGACCCAACTAGTCAGCGAGCAGGATAGACAAGCTATCGGTGGCGACGCGCTTAAAGGCAAGTGGATACTCATTCAGCGTGAACTCGGTACCTGCGACGCGGCGTGCGCCGAGGCGCTGTATGCATCCCGTCAAGCCCGCACGATGCTTGGCAAAGACAAAGACCGACTAACGCGTGTTCTCACCGTGAATGCTTCGCCCAGTGAATTCTCGGCGCAACATCCGGATTTGATGGTGAAAGGCGCGATTGACCGTATTGACTTGATTGAGCCTTACCGACGTGGTCTGGTGCTTGTTGATCCCCTTGGTAACCAAGTCATCGTCTGGCCTAAAAATCCCGACATAAAAAAAATGAATCAGGATTTGGCTCGCCTGATGCGCGCGTCACGCATCGGATGAGGCTAGCGACGTGAGCAACTGGAACCGCACTGGCGAGCGCTGGCGAGACTACTGGATTGTTACCAAGCCGCGCGTCACGCTGTTGGCGGTGTTCACGGCGTTCATTGGCATGCTGCTGGTCGACAAATCGTTGCCTTCGATGACTGTGTTGATCGGTGGCAACCTTGGCATCTGGCTCATCGCTGGCGCGAGCTTCGCGATGAATTGCCTGCTGGAGGCCGCAGTCGACGCAAAGATGAAGCGCACCGACAAACGGCCCTCGGCGCAGGGCACATTGACGACAACCCAAATCGTCGTATTCGCGCTGATCCTCGGTGCGCTGGGCAGTGCCGTGCTGATTGCCACAACGAATGTGCTCACGTGGGCGCTGACGCTGGCGACGTTTTTTGGCTACTCGTTTATCTACACGTTGTACCTGAAGCCCAATACGCCACAGAACATCGTAATCGGCGGCGCGGCAGGGGCGATGCCGCCGGTGCTCGGGTGGGCAGCCGTGGCAAACGACGTGTCGGCCGCGCCGCTGCTGCTGTTCCTGATCATCTTCGCGTGGACGCCGCCGCACTTTTGGGCGTTAGCGCTGTACCGGCAAGAAGATTACGAGAAGTCGGGCCTACCCATGTTGCCGGTGACGCACGGGCGCGATTTCACGTTGCTGCACATGCTGCTTTACACGTGGCTGATGCTCGCGGTATCGCTGTTGCCGTTTGCTATTCGCATGAATAGCTGGTTGTACGCGATTGCCGCGCTAGTGCTGGGTTTGCGCTTTGTGCAACTGGTGTCGCAATTGCGAAAAAACTATAGTGATCAGAAATCACGCGTGGTATTTCGATACTCGCTCACGTATCTATCCCTGCTGTTTGGCGCGCTATTGGCGGACCACTATCTTTTGTAACGGCCGACGCTAAATCTCGACCATTTCAAAGTCGTCTTTGCGTGCGCCACATTCTGGACACGTCCAGTTCATCGGCACGTCGTTCCACAAGGTGCCCGCTTTGATACCGTCGTCTGGCCAGCCTGTTGCTTCGTCATAAATCCAGCCGCAGATCAGGCACATGTACTTTTTCATAAAACTCGCATCACGGATTGGCAATCAAACCAGCAAATTGTAGGTGACCGGGCCAGTTCGTGCCGTGAACCTATCGCGCTCATTAGAATCCAAAGGTACACACAACAAAAACGAGATAGGTGACCCGGGTGGAAACAGCCGTCATGGACACGCAGACTGCGACTCAAGGCGTCCCGATCAAGCGACTGAAGCTTGGGGCGATTCTGCTCGCGCGAGGTAAAGTGTCTGAGGACGAACTGGATCGCGTGCTGCGCCTGCAGGCGGCGTCAACCCGCCCGGAAAAATTGGGCAGCCTGCTCACCACGCTCGGCGTTGTGTCCGCGCGCGACATCGCTCAAGCGCTCGCGGTTCAGGCCAATTTGCCGTACGTCGAGACGTCCGCCTTTCCGGAAATGCCGATTCTTGAAGAACGCATTTCCGCTCGTTTTCTGCGCGATTCGCGTGCGCTGCCGATTGAGGAAGACGAAGACACGCTGACGCTTGCCGTTGCCGATCCGTTTAACGACTTCGTTCGTCATTCGTTTGAAATCGTCACCAACCGGCAAATTCATCGCGTCGTTGCAGTTGGTACGGACATCGACACAGCCATTGAACGGCTCTACGGCGGCGGCCGTACGGCGGTGGGATCCATGTCCGACGGCGATCTCGAAGCGCGCATTGATGCCGATGCGCTCGGCGACGATATCCAGCAGCTCAAAGATTTGGCGTCCGAAGCTCCGGTGATCCGGTTGGTCAGCCTGATCATCACCAACGCACTCGAAACGCGCGCGTCGGATATTCACATCGAGCCGTTCGAAAACCGCCTGATCGTGCGTTACCGCATTGACGGCGTGCTGCACGAAATCGAATCACCGCCCAAGCGCCAGGCCGCTGCCGTGATTTCGCGCATCAAGATCATGGCTAATCTCGACATCGCCGAGCGTCGCTTGCCGCAAGACGGACGCATCCGTTTGCGCATTCAGGGCAAGGACATCGACCTTCGCGTCTCCACGGTGCCGACCATGCACGGTGAAAGCGTGGTGATGCGTATCCTAGATAAGGGCGGCGTGCAGCTCAACTTTGAAAAGCTCGGTTTTGCGCCGGATATCCTTGCCAAATTCAAGGAAGCGCTGGCCCAACCGAACGGCATTTTGCTGGTCACCGGCCCGACCGGTAGCGGCAAAACCACCACGCTGTACACCGCGCTTGACGAACTGAATCAGCCGGATGTGAAAATCCTCACGGTTGAAGACCCGGTCGAATATCAGATGGCCGGGATCAACCAGATACAGGTCAAACCGCAGATCGATTTGACCTTCGCCAGCGCGTTGCGCTCGATTGTGCGGCAAGACCCCGACATCATCATGATCGGCGAGATTCGCGATCTGGAGACCGCCGAAATCGCCGTCCAAGCCGCGTTGACAGGCCACTTGGTGCTCTCCACGTTGCACACCAACGACGCACCGGCCACCATCAACCGCTTGATGGACATGGGCGTCGACGATTATTTGCTGACCAGCACGCTGGTCGGCGTGTTGGCGCAACGCCTGGTGCGCACTTTGTGTACGCATTGCCGCGAGCCGCATCAACTGGACGCTGCGGTCGCCAAAGAAATGGGCTTCAGCCGCGTCACCGCCGACCCGCAACCCAGGGTGTACAAGGCGATGGGCTGCACCCATTGCAGCAACACCGGCTTCACGGGGCGGATGTGTATCGCCGAAATGATGCCGCTGACTGAGCCGATTCGTCGCCTGATCATGCAGAAGGCCAATGCGGGCGACCTGCGCCGCGCCGCGCTTGGCGAGGGCATGCTGCCAATGTACGACGATGGCTTGCGCAAGGTGGTTGCCGGCACGACCACCGTCGAAGAAGTCCTGCGCGCCACGCGCGAAGGCTAGGGACTTAAGCTTTGGCACTCTACGCATTCGACGCCGTCCGACAGTCGGGCGACCCGGTTTCTGCTCAGTTGGAAGCGGCGACCGAGGCCGACGCCGTGGAACGGGTTCGCGAGCAAGGCCTGATCCTGATCCGCATTCAGACCGCGTCAGCGGCTGCGTTTTCGTCGCATACGCAAAACAAAAGTTTTCTCGCCCGGCTGCTCGCGCCGCGCAAGGTCACGCGTGAGCAGATCATCGCCTTCACGCGTGACCTGGCTAACCTGATTGCTGCAGGATTGCCGCTGGATCGTGCGTTTGAGCTACTGGTCGGGCTCGCTGACACCGGCCCGATGGCCGCACTGTTGCAGGATTTGCGCGACCGTGTTCGCGGCGGTAAATCGCTGTCGCAGGCGCTCGTTGAGCATCCGAAGCACTTTGACCGCCTGTTTGTGAACATGGTGCGTGCAGGCGAGGCCAGCGGCACGCTCGGCCCGGTGCTGGAGCGTATTTCCGAGTTTCAGGAACGTAGCGCTGAGCTGCGATCCAGCGTGCAGTCGGCGCTGATGTATCCGATGGTGCTGGTGGGCGTGGCGGTGGTCGCCGTGTTCACCATGATCTTTTTTGTGGTGCCTAAATTTGAGGCAACCTTCCGTCAGTTCGGCAAGGCGCTGCCGCCCGCAACCGAGAATTTGTTGGCGCTGTCGCACTGGATGAAGGACGACGGCTGGATGCTGCTGATCGGCGCGGCGGCGATTTTTATCCTGATTCGTGGCCGCTTGCGTTCGCCGCAGGGACTGCTCGCGTGGCATCGGCGCAAACTCAAATTGCCGGTGCTGGGCGACCTGTTCAGCAAGATCGAAGTCGCTCGTTTGGCGCGCACGCTCGGCACGCTGCTCGGCAACGGCGTGAGCCTGTTGCCAGCGCTCACGATCGTTAAAGACACGGTGGATAATCGGGCACTGGCCAATTCGCTCGAAGGCGTGCTGGTTCGATTGAAGGCTGGTCAGGGTTTTGCGCGACCGCTGATGGAAACCGGTTTGTATCCCAAGCTCGCTGTTCATATGGTCGCGGTAGGCGAAGAAACCGGGCGGCTGGATGCCATGTTGCTCAAGGTGGCGCAGGTTTACGACGTTGAGGTCAACACCGCGCTGAAACGCGCGCTGGGCCTGATGGAGCCGATTTTGATCCTGACGCTGGCGGTGGTGGTTGGCGGCATCATCTTCGCCCTGATGAGCGCGCTGCTGGGATTGACGGAATTTAACGTGTAGCGGGCGGTCGTAGTGAGCCCGGCCGTGAGTTTTGCGGCGCTGGTTGCATTACAGCTTTTGGCTGAAACGCCCGGTCAATATGGGCATAGTACTTGATTTGGCTTATAGTCGATAAATGACGTAATCGCGCGCTAGGCCCAAGTTGATAGCCGTTTTGTAACAAAGTTATTGAAGTTTTGGCAGCGAAAAGTCAGCTTTACGACCTGTTTGACCCGACCCAGCCGAACCTTCCAAAGCACCGAATTGGAAAACTGAAAGTGAATATGAAAAGTTACAAACTCAAATCTCTGGGGCGACCGGCGCAAATTACGCGGCAAACGCAAACCGGCTTCACGCTGATGGAATTGCTTGCGGTGATCGTGATTATTGGCGTGTTGGCCGCCACCATTGGCAGCCGCTTCCTCGGTCAGACCGAAGGCGCAAAAGCCGGTGTGGCCAAGGCTGAAATGAGCCAGATGGTGCAGGCGCTGGATCTGTTCAAGCTTGAAATCGGTCGCTACCCTTCGTCGCAGGAAGGCCTCGAAGGTCTGATAAAAAACCCGGGCGGATTGCCGAACTGGAACGGCCCGTATCTGCGCAAAGACAACATCAAGGACCCGTGGATGAACAACTACAAATACACCACGCCTGGCCCAAGCAACACGCCGTTTGAACTCAAATCGCTCGGTGCCGACGGCAAAGAAGGCGGCGAAGGCTCGAACGCGGATATTGTCAAGGGCTAGTCGGCGGTTTGCCGTTCAAACGGCGTGTTGCTTGGGCCAGGCGTGGTGTATTTGTAGTTGTTCATCCACGGGTCCTTGATGTTGTCTTTGCGCAGATACGGGCCGTT
>JANXNO010000659.1 GCA_025354075.1 Burkholderiales bacterium
GCGATGTGCGCGGACGCAGACAGCGACGCGGAACGTGGTCGCATCTTGCGTTACAAAATCTTCGTGACACTGCGGACGCGTCAAGTAACGCGTTGGCTTCAAGTTGCCCTGCGCTGTCACGGAGCTCGCCATCAACGAACGGGCATTCCACGCCGAAAATCGCCACGCACCGAGCGTGTCGCCGAATCGAAACGTGTGATCCCAGCTCACCGACCCGGTGCCAAAATTATGATCGATGTACAGGCTACTCTGTAGCGCACAACGAATCGACTCGGTGCGATATGGCTTGTCCGGCTTTGCTGCGGATTGGCCCCAGCATCGCAGCAACTTGTCGTCACCGATCGCCACAGTCGTCGGCCCCAATGCCTGTTGTGGAAACGGCTTGCTGCGCAACGCTGCGATCAAGGTGTCCTGATGTGAAATGAGTTGCGGCGTGATCGTCGTCTTGTCCACAACAGTAACGCGCGGCGCGGCAATCAACGCCCGTACATAGCGCAGTGGTACCAGCAAATTCGCCAGTTCGCCGCCCGTGCCCGCGACGTTAACGCCAATCACGCGACCGGCCTCGTCCACCGCTGGTCCACCGCTCATACCGGGGTTCAGCGCGCCGGTGAAATGGATGGTGTCGTAAAGCCGCCGCTCAACGAGACCGTTATACGTACCTTCAGAAATCGCAAAGCCCAGATCAAGCGGATTGCCGAGAGAGAAAATCTTTTCCCCCTGCTGCAACGGCACGTTTTCAGCGCGCAAGTCAAAGTGCGCAGCACCGGAAATTTCAGCCAGCCGCACGATGGCTAGATCGTGGATCACGTCGAAGCCAAGCAGCGCTAAGGCACCGCGTTTGCCATCAACACGGACGTACTCTGCACGATAGCGTTGCGGCTCCAGCACGAGCTGCGAGATGACGTGATAGTTGGTGAAAGCGGTGCCGTCCGCCGCAATCAAAAAGCCCGAGCCTACGGTGGATTGCGAGCTGCCCGCACGCGTCAGAATGCGGATTTGCACCAGCTTGTCTCGAGCCGCGTCGAACAGACGCTGGCCTGTGGGCGATGGTGCCGGAAGGCTTGCAGCGGGGGTTTGCGCAATCGCGATCGCAGCAATCGAGCACGAAAAAATGGCAACGGCCGCGCACCACACGCGCACGAGCTTCACCACGAACAAACCGCTAACGATGGCTTGATGGATCGGCGAAGCAAGTTTAATGAAGCGTGCAGCCCGTCGCAGCGGCGATTTCGTCGCGAGTCACACCTGGTGCGAGCTCCAGAAGCTTTAAGCCAGCAGTCGTCACCTCCATCACGCCCATATCAGTGATGATGACGTTCACCACACCAACACCCGTCAACGGCAAATTGCAATCGGTAAGAATTTTTAGATCGGTAGAGCCGTCTTTTTTCTTTGCCACATGCTCCATGAGCACGACGACGCGGCCCACACCCGCGACCAGATCCATCGCGCCGCCCATGCCCTTAACCATCTTGCCGGGGATCATCCAGTTGGCAAGATCGCCTTTTTCGCTGACCTGCATCGCGCCGAGGATCGCTAGATTGATCTTGCCGCCGCGAATCATCGCGAAGCTGTCAGCAGACGAGAAAATCGAAGAACCGGGCAAGGTGGTGACCGTCTGCTTGCCTGCGTTAATCATGTCGGGATCGACCTGATCTTCCGTAGGGAACGGCCCAATACCGAGCAGACCATTCTCGCTTTGCAGCCACACCTCCATGCCCTTGGGCACGTGGTTCGCTACCAGCGTCGGCAAGCCAATGCCCAGATTCACATAAAAACCGTCTTGCAATTCTCTCGCAGCACGCGCTGCCATTTCGTCACGATTCCACGCCATGATCAGGCTCCTGCTTTGGTGATGGTGCGCTGTTCGATGCGCTTCTCGGGGGTCGCGTTCAAGACGATGCGATGCACATAGATACCGGGCAGATGAACCTGATCGGGATCGAGCGCGCCGATTTCGACGATCTTTTCGACTTCGACGATGGTGATCTTGCCCGCCATCGCAACATTCGGGTTGAAGTTGCGCGCGGTTTTGCGGAACACGAGGTTGCCCGATTTGTCCGCGATGTAGGCCTTGACCAACGACACATCGGGCACCAGTGAGCGCTCCATCACGTATTTCACGCCGTCAAATTCGCGAATCTCCTTGCCATCGGCAACGATAGTGCCGACGCCGGTCTTGGTGAAAAACGCGGGGATACCAGCGCCGCCCGCACGGAGCTTCTCCGCCAACGTGCCCTGCGGCGTGAAGTCTAGCTCCAGTTCGCCCGCGAGGTATTGCCGCTCGAACTCCTTGTTTTCGCCGACGTAACTCGCGATCATTTTTTTGATCTGCCGCGTGTGAAGCAATTTACCAAGGCCGAAGCCGTCAACGCCTGCATTATTCGAAATTGCGGTGAGATTTTTGGCGCCGCTGGCGACTAGCGCATCAATCAGCGCCTCGGGAATGCCGCACAAGCCAAAGCCGCCCACCGCGAGCAATTGCCCGTCCTTGATCACGCCAGAAAGCGCCGCTTCAGCGCTTGGAAATAGTTTGTTCACACGTTCACCCTATTAGGCCCCAGAGATTTACCTGTTGATTGTACGAACTAAGGCCTGCTTAGGCCGCGTGGCGCTCAGGGTCACGCAAAGTCAGGTAGTCAGTTCCACCCGATCGCGGAAAAACTCTAGCGCCTCGGGATTGGCGAGCGCGTCGATGTTTTTTACGTTGCGTCCATGCACGACATCGCGCACGGCAAGCTCGACGATTTTGTTGCTTTTGGTACGTGGAATATCCGGCACCTGCACTATTTTTGCAGGCGCATGACGCGGCGTGGTGTTGCCGCGAATGTGTTGTTTTATTTTGTCAATCAGGGCTTCGTCGAGCGTCAAGCCGTCTGCCAGTTTCACGAACAAAACCACGCGCGCATCGCCCTGAAAATTCTGTCCGATGACGATCGATTCGACCACCTCGTCGAGCGTTTCTACCTGCCGATAAATCTCTGCGGTACCAATGCGCACGCCACCCGGATTCAGCGTCGCGTCGGAACGCCCGACGATCACCATGCCGTTGTTATCCGTGATTTGGCACCAGTCACCGTGACACCACAAACCGGGGAAGCGCTCGAAGTACGAGGCACGATAACGCGAACCATCGTCATCGTTCATGAAGTACAGCGGTAGGGACGGAAAGGTTTGCGTGCAGACCAATTCGCCCATGCCACTTGCTTGGCCGCGCAACGATTGCCCATTGTCATCGAACACATCGGTTGCCATGCCGAGGCCGAGACATTGCAGTTCCCCGCGATAAACCGGCAGGGTCGGATTGCCCAGAGCGAAACAGGCCATGATGTCGGTGCCGCCTGAAATGGACGCTAGATGCAAATCGGGTTTGATGCATTGATAGACGTAGTCGAAGCTTTCGGGCAATAGCGGCGAGCCGGTAGACAGCACAGCGCGCAATGCGGGCAATTGATGCGTGCGACGCGGCACGACGTTAGCTTTTTTCAGTGCGTCGATGTACTTGGCGCTGGTGCCGAACAGCGTGCAGCGCTCAGTTTCGGCCAAGTCCCACAAAATGCGGCCCCGATCAGCAAACGGTGAGCCGTCGTAGAGAAGGCATGTCGCGCCTGTTGCAAGCCCGGAAATCAGCCAGTTCCACATCACCCAGCCGGTGGTGGCGAAGTAAAAAATGCGATCACCGTCGTGAACGTCGGAGTGCAGAACGTGTTCTTTGACGTGCTGCAACAGCGTGCCACCAACGCCGTGAACCATGCACTTGGGGAGCCCGGTAGTGCCGCTGGAAAAGACGATGACAAGTGGGTGGTTGAAGGGGAAGCGCTTGAACGTTATTTCGCTCGCGGACTGCGCGATGAAAGCTGGCCAGTCAACCTGTTCAGGCCCCCTCTCCCGCAGTGCGCCTGCGTCCACTGGCGCAAGCGTGCGCCGGGGCGGTGGGTGAGGGCGTTCGCCAGCAGAACTCTGCTTTTCACCACTTCCACCAAATACGCCGCCCTCACCCCAACCCTCTCCCGCGCTGCGGGAGAGGGAGCTTACATACTCAACCCAAACTACCAACTCAACACTCGGCAATCTCGTCGCAATCTCCATCACCTTGTCGCGCGTGTCCACCACCTTACCGTTGTAAAAATAGCCGTTCACCGCGAACAGCACTTTCGGTGCAATCTGTGTGAAGCGATCCAGTACGCCCTGCACGCCGAAATCGGGCGACGACGACGACCAAACCGCGCCAAGACTGGTCGTGCCGAGCATCGCAATCGCAGCCTCAGGAATGTTCGGCAGGATGCTGGCGACGCGATCTCCGGCTTTGATGCCTCGCTCACGCAACGCACATTGCACCTGTGCGACTGACGCATGCAACTCGTCAAAACTCAATCGTCGCCGATCCCCCTCCTCGTTCCAGAACACCAGCGCGTCGTCGGTGCCCCGCTTCTTGAGCAGGTTCTCGGCGAAGTTGAGTTGCGCATCGGGGAACCACTGTGCGCCTGGCATCACATGACCGTCGACCAGCGTGCGTTCGCCTTTGTCACCAACTACGCCACAGAAGTCCCACAGCTCGCGCCAGAACACCTCCTTGTTGGCAATCGACCAGCGCCATAAACTCCAGTATTCTGGGAAATGCTGCGAATATTTTTCACGCAGTTTTTCAGTAAATGCAGTGATTCGCGCAGAAGCGATTCGCTCCGGCGAAGGTGACCACAGCGGCTCGTTCATAGCGCTTAGAGCTTAGGCAGCAGTCGTGCGCGTACTTCGTCCGGCAGTGCAACACCTTTGTTCGCGCTGCGGCTCATCCACAGCAATTTGCAAATGCCCGTCGCGTAAAGCTCGTCGCCAACAAACATATCGTGTGTGGTTTCAACAATTTTCGGCCCCACGCCGGTCACGCGGATGGTCACACGCACCGTGGACGGATGTGTAACGGCGCGTATGAAGCGGCAGTTCGCCTCAACTAATATCGGCACGATGTCCACGCCGACCGTCTCAAAACCCAGCTTCGCAAACCATTCCAGCCGACACTGCTCCATGTAGCGAAAGTACACGGTGTTGTTAACGTGCTGGTACGCATCCATGTCGCCCCAGCGCACAGGCATGTCCACTTCGTGCATCACGATGTCGCAGATGGCTGCGATGTTGGCAAGTTGAGTGGAGGGAGTTTTAGAGTTTTCCATCGACAAATACGGTCGGTTAGGGCGTTGTTGCACGAGTTTAAGCGCGGTAGCACTAACTATAATCGGTCGATGAGTATGGACGCCCTCTCTGCCGACACGGAATGCATGCACTCGCGCCCGCAGTCGGTAGCAGCCGAGCACGACGTTGCGTTTTCGTTGCTTCCCATGTCGGCGTCCGATCCGCAGCTTGAGTATTGCCTGCGACTCGCGCACAACAACATGAGTCCGTACCTCGAACGTCGATGCGAACAATTTAGTGATGCACGATGGCGCGAGCTTGCACCAGAGGCTGAGTTCTATTTGATCGTCGATGATGCCAACACGACGCGCGAAAACGTCGGTTTTGTTAGTGTTCGCCGAGATCCAGATTGTCCGCCTGCGCTGCATATCGGCGACGTGCAAGTTGAAGCCGCACATCAATATCGCGGCGCGGGATCGGCAGCGTTGCGATGGATCGAAGACCTCGCCAATTCGCGCGGCCTGACTGAGCTCACGCTCAACGTGTTTCGCGACAATCCGGCGCTGCGCCTTTATGAGCGCTGCGGCTTTCAGTTGATCGACACCCGGTTTTACAAATACAAAATGCGCAAGACTTTGGTCGACTGAATCCAACAGTCGCCACCCTACCCCAACCCTCTCCCATATGCAGGAGAGGGAGCAGAACTTACCGCAACATAAAGATATACAACACTATGACCAGCATCAGAGCCGACCGTGACGCGATGGAATACGATGTGGTGATCGTCGGCGCAGGGCCAGCGGGCTTATCCGCCGCGATTCGCCTGAAGCAACTCGCGGCAGAAAACAACCGCGAAATCTCCGTCTGCATTCTCGAAAAAGGCGGCGAAGTTGGAGCGCACATTTTGTCGGGCGCAGTGATTGATCCGCTGGCGTTGAACGAATTGATCCCGGACTGGAAAGAAAAGGGCGCGCCGATTCACACGCCTGTCACCGACGATCAGTTCTGGACGTTGAGTGAAACCGGTGCAACCAAAGTGCCGGGCTGGACGCTGCCGAAACTCATGAACAACCACGGCAATTACATCGTGAGCCTGGGTCGCGTGTGCAAGTGGATGGGCGAGCAGGCCGAGGCGCTAGGCGTTGAAATCTATCCCGGTTTTGCGGCAGCGGAAGTGCTGTTCAATGATGCCGGTGCAGTGATCGGCGTGGCCACCGGCGACATGGGTGTTGGCAAAGACGGCGAGAAGAAGGGCGAGTTCCAGCCCGGCATGGAATTGCACGCGAAATACACACTGTTTGGCGAAGGCGTGCGCGGTTCGCTGTCTCAAGAACTGATGAAAAAATTCAATCTGCGCGACGGCGTCGATCCACAGAAATACGGCATCGGCATCAAGGAGCTGTGGCAAATTGACCCGGCAAAACATATGCCCGGCAAAGTCATGCACTCGCAGGGTTGGCCGCTTGATTCAAAGACCGGCGGCGGCTCTTTCCTCTACCACCTCACCAACGAAAACAAGGACTCGCTGATCGCAGTTGGCTTCGTGATTCATCTTAGTTACGAGAACCCCTGGTTATCACCGTTTGATGAATTCCAGCGCTTCAAAACGCATCCGAATATCAAGCCCATATTTGAAGGCGGCAAGCGCCTGGCCTATGGCGCAAGGGCCATCAACGAAGGCGGATTGCAGAGCGTTCCGAAGCTCTCGTTCGCGGGCGGCGCGTTGATCGGTTGCAGTGCAGGTTTTGTCAATCTGCCGCGCATCAAAGGCACGCACAACGCGATGAAAACTGGCATGCTCGCAGCAGAAGCAGCGTTTGACGCGGTGAAAGCGGAGCGTCAGCACGACGAACTGCACGCGTACAACGACGGCTGGAAAAAGAGTTGGGTATTCAGCGATCTCTACAAAGTGAGGAACGTCAAGCCGGGCCTGAAATGGGGCATGGCGCTGGGCACGTTGCACGGCGGGGCGCATATGTGGATGAACGATCTGGGTCTCGGCAAACTGGTTGGCTGGACGCTGCGGCACGGCAAGGCCGACAACGAATGCTTGAAGCCCGCCGATCAAATGCCGCAGATCGCGTACCCAAAACCTGACGGCGTCATCACGTTTGACAAGCTCACTTCGGTCTTCCTGTCAAACACCAATCACGAAGAGGATCAGCCGGTGCATCTGCAGCTGCGTGACGCATCGATACCGGTTAAGGTGAATCTCACGCGCTACGCGGGCCCCGAGGCTCGCTACTGCCCTGCGGGTGTCTATGAATATGTCGAGGACGAGACCATTACCGGCGCTGCGCCTGGAAAGCGTCTGCAAATCAACGCGCAAAACTGCGTGCACTGCAAAACCTGCGACATCAAAGA
>JANXNO010000539.1 GCA_025354075.1 Burkholderiales bacterium
GCACGCCCATCACCACCGGGACGAGCGTCAAAACGATCATTGCACCGCGAATGAAGCCCCAAGCGCTGCGTTTGGCTGCGCCCCAAATTCGATCAACCGCTGCGTTTAGCGCGAGCGCCTTCAACAACAAATCGCCGCCGATGATGGCCACGCCGGTGATTCCGAGCCCGCGCGCGTTGGCGCGTAGTTTGTCGACCACTGCGACGACCTGTTTGGCCGTGTCGGGAAACAAATTGGTAAACAGAAAATCGCGAAATGCAGCGTCTGCCGTGCGAATCAGGATGCTTTGTTGCGACAACCAGAACAACACGCCCAGCGCGGGCAACAACGCCAACAGCGTCAAAAAAGCAAGGTAGCCTGAATAGATGAGTCCGTCGCCCTTAAGAAAGCGACGAAATGCGCGCCAGAGCGTCATTTACAAAAAATCGCGCCAAGCTGGCGCAAGACGTCTGGCGTGGGCGAGCTTAAGCCTTGGCGCGCGCTCGCGACCTGCAATTAAGGTACGCGCACGACCGCGCAACGCAGCAACACGCTCGAACGCGTCAGATATCAAACGTGTTCGCCGCCGTTGACGTGAATCTCCGCGCCGTTCACATAGGAGCTGGGCGGTGTACACAAGAAGTAAATCAGCTGCGCAACCTCGGACGGCTTGCCCAGGCGCTTCATCGGAATGACTTTTTCCACAATGTCTTCGGTGCCGGGCGACAGGATTGACGTGTCAATTTCGCCGGGGGCAATGGCGTTGCAGCGAATACCATGCGGCCCAAAGTCGTACGCTATTTCACGGGTGAGGGCAGCGAGCGCCGCTTTCGACGCTGCATACGCAGCGCCAGCAAAGGGATGCACCTTGACGCCAGCGATTGAGGTCACATTCACGATGCTTCCCTGCGCCGCCTTCAACTCGTCAAACAGTCCGCGAGCCAACAGTGCGGTGGAAAATAAATTTACGTTGAACACGTTTTGCCACACCGACAGATCGGTCGCGAGCACACCCATTCGCTGTCCGTTCACCTTGGGCGACATTCCGGCGTTGTTGACCAGCGCACTCAACTTGCCACCCGTCTCCGGCGCTGCAAGTTTTTCCTTGATTTGAGCAATGGCGTCCGGATAGCGCGCCAGGTCGTTCAAATCCATTTGAACGTGGTCTTTTTCACCCTGCGGCCATGGGCAGATTTTGTCGAAAGGCTGCCTCGAAACCGTGATCACGCGCCATTCAGCGGCGTGAAAATGCTTGACGGTCGCGTGTCCGATACCACGCGACGCACCCGTGAGGAGCAGGGTTTTTTTGAGAATTGCCATACTGCATTGTAGGCGGCAAATTGCCCAGTCACGCCACCTAAAGCCGCATCTCCAGCCGCAGCGCCACGGACATGTCGGTGCGCGCGTTGGTCAGCACCACTTGTCGCAGACCCGCATCGACCACGGCGTTACTGCTCAGGCTGTCTCGAGGAGCAAGGTTTGACAACGAGAGGCGCAGCTTGGTCGAGGGATTAACAGTCCAGAGCGCGTAGGCATCGAACACGCGTTTGGTCGACAAGGTTTGCGCCTGGGTGACGGTCAGCTGGGTATCGTAGCCAGGCGTCCAGTTAAGGTTGCCGCCCACGGTGAGTGGCGCACCACGAACCCGATAGTCGAAACCGATATTTGCAGTGGCATGCGGCTGTTGATCGATACGGTTGTTTGGTCCGGGAACCGCGTTAACCCTGGAATCGAACAGGCTCACGTTGGCTCGCAACGACAGCGGCTGCGCGGTGTCCATTAATTCCTTCAGCTGGAACTTGGCATCGAACTCAATGCCGCGTGTTACGGCGTTGCCAAGATTCTGCGGTCGATTGACGTAGCGCGGTTGGGCAGCCCACGATACATTTTCAAGCGTGACCACATTGCGCATGAACTGTCGAATATTGCGCTGAAAAAGGTTGATTGAGACGATGCCGCCCGATTTAAGGTAGCTCTCATAGGCGAGATCGACCCCGTTGGCCAGCTCGGGCTTCAAATTCGGGTTGCCCGCACGATCTGGTGTCACCGCGGTATTGCTGCCCGGCACCGGAAAGAGCGTATTGAGCGTGGGCCTTGCACTGAGCTGTTGCACGGTCGGGCTTTTGTAGCTTTGCGTGAGGCTCAAGCGAAGCTGATCCCGGCCGGGCGAGGCAAAACGCCACACGGCGTGCGCAACCGGCGTCAACACCCGACTCACGTTGGTGTAGGTGTCATTGGCCACCGCGCTTTGAGTCGTAATTTCCTCATAGCGCAGCCCCAGATTGGTCGACCAGTCCGGATGAGGATCCCACTCGTCTTGCACGAACACTGCGACGCGCTGGGTGGACACCGCGAACTCGGTGCCGAGATCGGCTAGCTGCACCGCCCCGTTTTGCGTGGTGATGGAGGTCTCGCTGCGACGCAGCCCCTCTACGTCAAAGCCGCTGGTGACCGCTTGACCGCCGCGTGCGATGTTATGAATCAACTTACCGGCGCTGCTCCACGATGCGTCCGTGATTTTTCCGGCAGTGAGCTGCAAAAAATTTTGCACCCCGTCGGCGGCAAATTGCTCAGTGCGGCTGTGGCTGGCGAGCCCGAAATGACCGGCGCTAACCCTTAGCTCGTAGCGGGTGTCGGCATCAAATCGCTTATTCAGATTTACGTTGAGGCGCGCAACATCCACTGTGCTGTCCGAGCGGCCCGCTCGCGCCGCATAGGGCGACGGGTCTGCACCGATCAGCTGTGCAAGGGTACCCGTGCTTCGCGTGTTGCCTTCGTTGTGTACAACAAACGTCTGCACGCC
>JANXNO010000581.1 GCA_025354075.1 Burkholderiales bacterium
AACAAGTGAAGCTGTATTTTTACTCGTAATACGATGGCGCGGAACGTCGCGAAGGCTCGCCCTTCGGCACCAGATCGAAACGCGCTTCGAGTACATGAACGTTGCTCGGATCAAAGGTGACCCGGCGCGGCATCGAGGGCGTCACCTGCCCCGGAATCAGCAGGCTCGGATGCGTGATAAACACGTCGTACTCGCCGGGCGGCAAATTTT
This sequence comes from Burkholderiales bacterium, assembly GCA_025354075.1. Taxonomy (GTDB): domain Bacteria; phylum Pseudomonadota; class Gammaproteobacteria; order Burkholderiales; family Casimicrobiaceae; genus Casimicrobium. The sequence goes on from JANXNO010000581.1 coordinate 211, forward strand.
CGATGACTGCTGAGCCCGCCTTGCTGGTCTTACCGAACCAGGGCGAATCAACCACGTAAATGTGCGCATTCATCCAGTCGTGGATCAGGCATTGCAGCGTGATCAGACCAGGCTTGTCGAGTAGCGTCGGCTCCGGTTCTTTACGGGTGTATACCTTATGTTCAAACGCGCTCGGGCCGGATAGCACCTTGATGTGGTGCTCGTTACGGTCCCGGTTCGGAAAGCGCATTTTGGTGCCGGTTTGCACCACACTGACGTAGGGTTCAAATTTGTAATACGACTGCTCGACCATGCCGCTGGCGGTGGGCAAGGCCGCTAGTGCCTTGCCGCCAACTGGCAGGGCGTACACCACCGCGTTCATCACTGGCGCGCCGTTTCGATCCTTGATTTGCGCAACCAGCGTCCCGGCCAGCGTCGGCAGAGCAACGACTGCCGACAGCAAAGCACTGAGCAAAATGAATGGGCGTGGCTGCATAAAAAAGTCTCCAGAAAACCGGATGGTTGTGAGCAAGAACGGAATCTACGTTAACTTTGCGCCCATGTCATCCGTCATTATTCGTATTGTCAACGCAGCTCGTGTGCTGTGGGTCGCGCCGGTTAGCGTTTTTGCGCTGCCGTTGCTGCCGCTCGCGCTGTGGCGCGGGAAGTGGCGCGTCAACAATGGTGTGCTCGAAATCGTGAGCCCTGCGCTGTCGTGGTTTTTGCAGGGTCCGTGGTTTCGCGCGATGTCGGGCGGCACGGGCTTTGCGGCGGCAACCATGGGTCACGTCATCGTTGCCCGTGACAGCGGCTGCATGGATCGCTGCCGCGTGCATGAGCACGTTCATGTGCGACAGTGCGAGCGCTGGGGCGCGCTGTTTCCGCTGGCGTACGTCAGCGCCGGGTTATATGCCGCGTGGCGAGCCCGGCGCTGGTCCGCCTACTACTGGGATAACCAATTTGAACGCGAGGCAAGGGCCGCTGAAAATTTACCGGTGTAGCAGCGGCTGGTCGCGAGCATTACGCGGTCAGTCATGCGTCGCCAAAAGCGGCTCCTACAAAATACATGCTTACAGACAGCCTTTTTATAAAAAACAGCATGAACGTAAAAGACAGCAACGGCAACCTGCTCGCGGACGGCGACTCGGTGACTACCAAGTCAAAGGCACCTCGGTCACGCTCAAGCGCGGCACGCTGGTGAAAAACATTCGCCTCACCGACGACGAAGAGGAAATTGAATGCAATGTGGACAAGGTCAAGGGGCTGGTGTTGAAGACGTGCTTTTTAAAAAAGGCATAACAGCTTATTGCTGAAACCCTTATTTAATCTGGGCTCGTATCCTTTTTTTACAATAAGTCGATTTACTGATCAATATGCTAATCAGCCCTCATTTGTAAACGCTTTCGGCCTAAAGCTGTTGTGCGATGGGTTCACCGATTCAGCCCAAGTCAGAAGGGCCGGCAGCGCGCGAAAGTAGCCCACGAACACGCGCGCCGCTTGGGCTTCGCACGAAAAATGTCAGTAACTGAGCCGCGCCACCGCACGCAGCACCTCGGGTGTCGTGGTTGGAAAGCCAAAGAATTCCAGATACGCCGGGATTTGCTCGAACAGCATATCGGTGCCGATCTGCACCGGACATCCGCGCGCCTTCGCAGCAGCGAGGAAGGCGGTCATTTCTGTCTTCATCACCACTTCGCCGACGAAAGTGGTTGGCGCGATGCGCGACACGTCCATGGGTAATTCATCACCCACGTTCATGCCCATTGGCGTGGCGTTGACGACGACATCGTAACCGGCGGGATCGTTCGAGTCGGTAGTGACTTCGAGCGCGGCGTAGTGGCTGCTCAGCCGTGCGGCAAGTCCGTCTGCGGACCTGGCGTTCCTGTCAAACAAGCCGATCCCGGCAACCCCGGCGGCAGCGAAGGATGCAGCGATCGCGCACCCCACGCCTCCACATCCGACGACCAACACACGCGCGCCGTGAAGCTTCAAGCCCTTGCGCAACAGGCCGCGCACAAAGCCCGCGCCGTCGAACATGTCACCGAGCAAGGTGCCATCGGAACGCAACAAAATCGCATTGCAAGCACCGGCAATCAACGCTGTAGGTGAGAGTTCGTCGACCAATCCGCAGGTACTCACTTTATGCGGCATCGTGATCAGCGCACCCCGAACGTTGGTGAACTTGAAGATGGTGCGCAGTGCGCCCTCATAGTCCTCGGCCTTCACGCCCATCGGCACCACCGCCGCGTCAATTCCCACGCTTTCGAAGTACGGGTTGTAGATCATCGGCGCTTTGAAGGCGTGCGTGGGGTAGCCAATGTGAGCGATAAGAGTGGTCGTGCCGCGAATCATGATGTAGTCTGCTGTTTGGGGGATACTCGCGTCTACGCCTGCAACAGCAATTTTTTGTCATCACGTTGGTTTGCAGGTAAAACGGATATCTTGTTTTGCTGCTCTCCTGCGGGGTGCAGGAGTTGGTCTGACGGCAACCCTCTTCCGCGAGGGAGAGAGTCACGGTTACGCCAATTTATTTGCGCAACTTGGCCAGCTCGGCCATCATTTCGTTGACTGTTGCATCGCCCACGCTGGCGCTGAACTGAGCGATCACAGGTTTCATCTTTTCACGCAGCTTGCCGACTTCAGCAGGTGAAAACTGCGTCACAGTCATGCCATTTTTCTTGAGCAGTTCAAGATTGCTGGCCACCGCTGCGCGAGCCTCGGCGCGTTGAACGACAGCCGCTTCAACGGCAGCGTCGCCGATGATCTTCTTCTCGGCAGGTGAAAAGGTGTCCCACACTTTTTTGCTGAACAGCACGGATTGCGGATTATATTGATGGTTGGTAAGCGCGATATTTTTTTGCACTTCCCAGAACTTGTTCGCGGCGATCACACTGATCGGATTCTCTTGCCCGTCAATCGCGCCCTGCTCCAGACCGCTGTAAACCTCGGCGAACGGCATCGGGGTTGGGTTGGCACCCAGCGCCTTGACCCAGGCCACATTGATCGGGTTTGGAATCACGCGCAGTTTCAATCCTGCGATGTCTTCAACTTTATTAAGCGGTCGCTTGCCGTTGGTGATCTGGCGATAGCCGAGTTCCCAGTACGCGAGTCCAACCAAGCCTTTGGGCTCCAGCAGCGCATGCATTTTTTTACCGACCGGGCCGTCTACGATGGCGTCCGATTCTTTCTCGTTAGCGAACAGGAAAGGGAAGTCAAAAATGGCGACATCCTTGACTTCGCTGGCCAAAATTCCGGTATTCATCACGGCCATTTCAACGGTGCCGCCTTTAAGTGAAGACACAAGCGCCTGATCCGTGCCCAGCGTGCTGTTGAAGAACAGTGTGGTCTTGATCTTGCCGCCGGACCGTGCCAACACCAGTTCGGCAAACTTCTTCATACCGGCTGCCGCAGGATGCGTGTCCGGACTGCTGAGACCGAATTTAAGCGTGTGCTCCTTGATGTCTTGCGCCGATGCAGCACCGAACGCGGCAATGGCCGCTGCGGCGACGATGGATTTGAGTAACAAACGTTTCATATGAGCTCCTTTGAGTAGTAAATCGGGTAGTAAAAATACGCTAATAAAATTCTGTGATGTCTGTTCCGTGTCGCGAAGATGCCTTCCCGGTAAACGGTTCGCACCGTGAAACGCTTACTCGCTTACCCTCGGTTCATCAGTAAAACCAGCGCGCTGGCACCATCACCAGTTGCGGGAAAGCCACCATCAAAAACATGATCGCAAACTGCGCGATCATGAATGGAATCACGCCCTTGGTGACCTCGTCCATGCTGATCTTGCCAACACCGGCGACCGCGTTAAGCACGGTGCCGACGGGCGGCGTAATCAGGCCAATCGCATTGTTAATGATGAACAGCACGCCGAAGTAAACGGGGTCAATACCTGCCGCTTTCACCACAGGCATGAGCACGGGTGTCAGCAGCAAAATAGTCGGCGTCATGTCCAGTGCCGTACCGACAACCATGGTCAGAATCATGATGGCCAGCATGAGCAGTCGGGGACTGCTCAGCAGCGGTTCCAGCAGTTCGACCACTTGCGCGGGCAAGTTGGCCACGGTAATCAGCCACGCAGAAACCATTGCGGCGGCGACCAAAAACATGACGATTGCGCAGGTCGTCGCCGATGAAATGAACAGCGGCACCAGCTGTTTGAAATTCAGTTCCTTGTAGATAAACACCGATACGAACAACGCGTAGACCGCCGCAACTACAGCGGCCTCAGTGGGCGTGAACACGCCGAACTTGAGGCCAAAGATAATGATGAACGGCAACACCAGCGCCCATGTCGCATCCTTTAGCGCAACCATCACTTCGCCGGAAGTTTTGCGTGGTGGTGGCTGGAACGTTTCGTTTCTCACGAGATACCACCACGTGAACCAGAGTGACGCCGCGAGCATGACGCCGGGCACGATGCCCGCCATGAACAACTTGGAAATCGACACGTTGGCGGAAACGCCAAAAATGACGAACCCGATGCTCGGCGGAATAATCGGCGCGATGATGCCAGCGGAAGCGATCAACCCGGCAGAGCGAGCGCGATCATGGCCGGCGGCAACCATCATCGGCAGCAGCAACGCGGTGAGCGCCGCAGCATCCGCAACAGCCGACCCCGACAGCGAAGCCATAATCACGGCGGCCACGATGGTGACGTAACCCAGACCGCCCTTGATATGCCCCACCAGCGCCATAGCGAAGTTAACGATACGTCGCGACAGTCCACCCGCATTCATGATCTCACCGGCCAGCATGAAAAACGGCACCGCGAGCAATGGGAAGCTGTTGGCACCCTCGATCACGTTCTGCGCGAGGATTTGCGCGTCGAACATGCCCAGATGCCACATCAGTGCGGCACCGCACAGCAAGAGCGAGAAAGCAATCGGAACGCCCAGCGCCATCGCGGCCAGCATCGAGCCCAGAAAAATTGCGATTGTCATGGCGCTTCTCCCTTCTAATGTTTTTGGTGGGATGAAGCGCCGTTGTCGGAGCCGGTGTTGGCGTGGGGAGCCTCTTCCGATTCCTGCATCAGTATCAAGTGATCGTCGTCGATCTTGCCCGCGACTAAACGCCACAGATCACTCAGAATGATCAAGCCTCCGAGAATCGACAGCGCCATGCCTGAGGCGTAAAAGTAGCCCATCGACACCTCCATGACCGCGCTGGTTGAGTCCCAGTTCACCACCGTCTGATCGTATGAGCCTTTAAAGATGAGCCACAGGCAATACAGCATGAGCAGCAATGAAATGCCCATGCAGATGCGCTTGCCAGTGGGACCGAGGCGGCCGACCAACATATCGGTGCCGAGGTGACCATTTTTTCGCAGCGCGACAACGGCGCCAAGGAACGTGAGCCAGACGAATAGCCATCGCGACAGCTCTTCCGAAACAGTAAAGCCTGAGTTGAAGGCGTAACGCATCAATACGTTGCCGAACACCAGCACCACCATCACCGCAAGCATTGCAGCAATCAAATATCCGATGAGCGCGCAATAGCCGTCGATGAATTTTTCCATCATAAATCTCCTCCTTATGACATCCTGATTCGTAATGTACTAACTAGTTAGTTTTGCTATGCAAGTGTTTACCCTAAATCTCGGTTCAAGTTGTCTGTCGCGCAAGTTGGGCTGCCAGACCGAACGTGAGCCTTACTTGCGCGCGAAGCGTACGATCATCTCGATCACGCTGTCCCGACGCTCGCGCAACACCCGCGGCGCATCAAAATCGCGCTTGAAAATCAGTGAAAACGTGTGGCGGTTTGCGACGTTGAAAAAAGTTAACGCCGAAATGGACGCGTGCAGATCGACCGCGTCGAGATTCGCTCGAAACACACCGGAAGTTACGCCTCGTTCGTAAAGCGTTTTCACAGCAGAAATAGCGGTCACGTTGAGTTTTTGAATCACCTTGCTCTGCGCCATGAACGCGCCACGCTCCATGTTCTCGGTCATCACCAGGCGAATAAATTCACTGTTGTCATGATGGTGATCAAAGGTAAATCCCACCAGTTTGCGCAGCGCATCTTCTGGCGACAAATCCTCCAGGTGCAACTCCGCCTCAATGGCTCGCATACGGCGATATGCCTCTTCCAGCACGGCAATATACAAGCCCTCTTTGCTGCCGAAATAGTAGTAAATCATGCGCTTGCTGGTCTGCGTCGCGGCGGCGATTTCATCAATACGTGCGCCGCTCAATCCCTTCTCGGCGAACTCCTTAGTCGCGACGTCGAGGATGCCCGCCATGGTGCGCGCCGGATCGTTGGTTCGGCCGGGCGCTGCAGCTTTGCTGGCCTTGACAGCTTTTGTAATCTTGCTCATTTTGACTGGCTTGACTGAGTCTGCACGACGTTGTGGCGAAGAATGTACTGGTTCGTTCATTTCATGAGTATAGAGCGATGCTGCTCACGCGAACAAACCACCCGAAAGTGAACGCACCGCTCATAGCGGAATGCGCGAAATGGACCAGTCGGCTAATGGCCGCCTCAATGGTGAAGTAATAGTGATCGAATTCGGGGCCCCTGGGCTCGGGGAGCGCGACGACTTTAAGAATTAAGGCCTGTGAGCGCATCGCGCGCTCGCCCGATTCAAAAATAATTGTTAGTAAAAATCATATGCCATTTATTCGCACCAACGTACACCGTGACACGCCACAAGCGGTCAGGCAGCTTATTGTCATCGGCATCCACAAAGCGCTGGTTACGAGCATTGGCATGCCGGAAGATGAGCTGTTCAACATGGTCAATGATTACGAACCGAGCCAGTTCTGGTGCAGCCGCACCTTCAACGGCGTGGCGCGTTCGGAGCGTGGAGTGGTCATCGAAATCACCCTGCGACGCGGCCGCAGCAACGCGATGAAACACGAGCGCTACACCGCGATTTCAAACAATCTGTCGCACGATGCAGGCGTCGCGCCGATCGACATCTTTATCTTCATGCACGAAAACGACTGCTCCGATTGGTCAGTAGGCAATGGCAAGTTTGCGATGGCGTCGGTGCAGCAAGTGGGTGCGCCCGCGTAGCGCTGAGCCGGTATCGTTCGCTAGGGCAACAGCCTACCCGCCGCTCCGAATCAATTCTCGTCGCGCTCATAACCCGGCAACACCGCGATCAAATCGTGTTCTGTCGTCTCGACGACGGTGACTTTAACCACGTCGCCGACGTTCAGGTCGCCGCCGTTTTGCACGTGAACGAGTCCATCGATTTCTGGCGCGTCAGCCCATGATCTTGCTACAGCGATGTTGTCTTGCACGTCATCAACGATGACTTCGATTTCACGGCCAATTTTGGCGCGCAGCAACGCTTCGGAAATCTCGGCCTGCACTTCCATGAACCGGGCGCGGCGTTCTTCTTTGACCTCATCAGGCAACTCGCCCGGAAGGTCGTTGGCGGTTGCGCCGTCGACCGGCGAATGGGCGAAACAGCCGACGCGATCCAGTTGTGCTTCTTGCAGAAAGTCGAGCAGTTCTTCGAACTCCGCTTCGGTCTCGCCAGGGAAGCCGACGATGAAGGTGGAGCGAATCGTGAGGTCAGGACAAGCCGCGCGCCAAGCCTGGATCCGCTCGATGTTTTTTTCGCCACTAGCGGGGCGTTTCATGAGTTTCAAGATGCGTGGATTAGCATGCTGAAACGGCACGTCGAGGTACGGCAACACGCGACCACCGCTGGCCAACGTGCTCTGCGCCATCAGTGGAATCACGTTGTCCACCGTCGGGTACGGATACACGTAATGCATGCGTGTCCACACGCCCAAGCTACCCAGCGCTTCGGCCAGTTCGAGCATGCGCGTCTTGACTGGTTTGCCGTTGACGAAGTCGGTGCGGTACTTGACATCCACGCCGTATGCCGAGGTGTCCTGCGAGATCACCAGCAGCTCTTTGACGCCTGATTTGACCAGCGATTCGGCCTCACGCATCACGTCGCCAATCGGGCGGCTCACCAGATCGCCACGCATTGACGGGATGATGCAGAAGCTGCAACGATGATTGCAACCCTCGCTGATCTTCAAGTATGCGTAGTGTTTCGGCGTGAGCTTGACGCCGTGATCAGGCACGAGATCGATGAATTTATTGTGCGGCTTGGGCAGGTGCAAATGCACCGCGTCCATCACTTCATTCGGCGCATGCGGGCCGGTGACAGCGAGCACTTTCGGATGGATATTTCTAATGAAATCGCCGTCCTGTTTTGCACCGAGGCAACCGGTGACGATCACCTTGCCGTTCTCCGCCAAAGCTTCGCCAATTGCGTCTAACGACTCAGCAACCGCGTCGTCGATGAAGCCGCAGGTGTTGACCACCACGAGATCGGCATCGGCGTAATCACCCACCGTTTCATAGCCCTCGGCCTTGAGGCGCGTAAGGACCTGTTCGCTGTCAACGAGTGCCTTGGGGCAGCCGAGCGAGACGAAGCCGACTTTGTGGGTGGCGGTTGATGGGGAAAGGGTGGGTTGCATGGTGACTCTGTGGGTGCTGCGTGGCGCGTTACGTGTGTGCGGTGGGTTCGGATGTCGGGTGGGCAGCCTCTGCCCACCGAGGCGCGTGGTCGGCACGGGGTGCCCACCCTACAAATCACGATTCGCTAGGCGTCGCCTCAAAAACGTAGGGCTGATACGCGAAGCTGTTCCGCTGAAGTGCGCTTCGCGAGGTTTACCTGCTGGATTCCCGCTTCGCGAGAATGGCTCCATATGGAGAAATGACCTACTGAATTACTTCTTCTCAGCCGCGCCCGGAAACCCCGGAAACGCGAAGCCGGGGAAAAACTGTTTGCTGCTCTCTTGCATCTTTTGCTGCATGTCGAGAAACATCTTGCTGCTTTGCTCAAGATAATTGCCCATCACGCCCTGCATCGCAGGCGCTTGCAACTGCATGAACTGCTGCCACACTTCCGAGCCGACCTGCCCGCCATCAGCGCCCGTGCTGCCGATCAACGTGCCGCCTTTTTCAGCGATGTTTTTCTGAAACTCGGTGAAGGCGCGCACGTTTTGTTCGAACAAACCACCGACCACACCCTGCATCGCGCCGCCATAAAAACGGATCATCTGCGACAGCATTTCGTTGCTGAACATCGGCACGCCGACGGCCTCTTCTTCGAGAATAATTTGCAGCAGAATCGTGCGCGTCAGCTCTTCGTTGGTCTTTGCGTCGCGCACTTCGAACGGCGTGTTTTCCACCACCATCTGCCGCACATCGGTCAGCGTGATGTAGCCGCTGGTGGCCGTGTCGTAGAGCCTGCGGTTCGGATATTTCTTGATGATGCGCATCGCGGAGCGCGCGCCGCGAGCGGCACTGGTCTTGGTGGCCATCGTTCATATCCTAATTTGTGCAGTGCGCCATTGTAGTGCAGGCTGGGACCCAAGTGCCATGCGGGTTAGCGCAGGATTACCCGGCTTAACGAAGCACATCGCAACTCGTTTGAAACCGTTTCTTGTAGTGAGAACTCTAATATGTTGCAGCGCAACATAAAGTGCTTGACTTGACCAATCCATGACCCTAACATTCAATTTGTGCGCCGCAGCAATTTCAGCGGCTAAATCCTAACCTTCCAGGAGATACCCCATGATTCCAATGTTCGAACAAGTCGCAGAAATGAACCGTGCTTACCTCGCCAACGTCCTCAAGGGTGTTGACGCAGCGGTGGCCTATAGCACCAAAGCAACCACCTTCGGCGTGACCGCAGCGAACGAATTCGCCGCGTCCGCTGCTGCCGATCTGCACGCTATTGCTGCTGTTAAAGCCCCCCAAGACATCGTGCCTTTGCGCGCCAAGCAAATGGAAGAAAAAGCGGACTGGGCCACCACCACGTCACGCCAGGCTTTCGAAATGATCTCTTCGGCTCAAACCGAAGCCATGCACTTTGCTGAAGCTCAAGCGGCTGACGCTGCCAAAGCATTCGCTGCCAACGTTGACAAGCTCGCCAAAAGCGCCCCACAAGGCATGCCTGGTGCTGAGTACGCAATGTCCGCCATGAAGGCCGGCGTTGAGACGTCAATGGCTGCGTTCGAGACCGTTGCCAAAGCAACCAAGGAAGGCGTTGAATATGCCGGCACGCAAGTTAAGGCAGCGTCTGCTAAATCAACGCCAGCTTCAAAGCGTAAGTAATTCAAACACGGCTGACGCGCGGTTCGCCGCGCGGACAGCCGCAGAAACAGGGATGTGCCGATCCTACCTAACAAGGTAGTACCGCGACACCCTTCGTCATGAGACGCTACACGTGTCTCCCCAAGACGAATGACACGACGGGTCGCCACCCTCCTCCTCCTTGTGCGGCGATACCGGAAGTCCCTCAGCCCGCATGGCTTGCCTTGCGGGCTTTTTCTTTTTGGGATGTATGTTTGGTCAGTCGCGCGAAGGCGGGAATCCAGATCGTGCGGTGCTATCGTTTAAGTTGTAAACATTGCGATGCGAGGACGACATTCATGTGGCAACAGCCTGACAAGCGCGTTTGGCCGATGTTCGGCGCGATATTCGCGCTAGCGATCTTGCACGGTACTGAGCTTTTTGGACAACAAGGTTCATTCTTGGTCGAAGCGCTCCTTTACGTCATGAGCGCTCTATTTGCATTACGACTGGGTTTTCTAGGTGTTCAGGACGGGCATTCGCTGCTCAGACCGAGTATTGACCGCGACTCATCGCCCTTCATGTTCTGGCTGGATATCGGTGTTGGGTGTTTTTTCTTTGGTGCGGTGATGGCATGGAAAGCGGGACGGCTTATCTTGCAAAATTAATATCAGTATCGCCAGAGGATGAACCCATGATCAAAGCATGCACCTCACCGCAACAAGCCGGCTGGCTGGAACTCCGGCAAGCGCTGTGGCCGCATGACGATGCCAGCGAGCACCTCAACGAGATGTCACGGTTCTGTGCGGAGCCTATGCGCTTCGGTCAATTCATCGCGATTGCTGGCGACGGCACGCCGCAAGGATTCATTGAAATCGCGTTGCAAAGCGATTACGTGAACGGAACCGATTCATCACCCGTTGCTTTTCTCGAAGGCATTTACGTCGCGCCTTTTGCTCGCAGGCGGGGCGTAGCGAAGGCCCTCGTACAAGCCGCAAAGCTCTGGGCGCTTGTACATGGCTGTCGTGAGTTTGCGTCGGATGCGGCAATTGACAACGAGGCGAGTCACGCGATGCATCGTGCGCTGGGTTTTGCAGAAACGGCGCGGGTGGTTTTCTTCCGCAAAGTGCTTGCTGCGGACTGAAACCCGATGACGCGTGGGCAGCAAGTTGCCCACCCTACGCAGCTTCAGCTTTTCGCCAAGACGCGGTGACTCAAAACAAAAGCGTACTTTCGGGGAATTGTTGACTCACAAGTAAGGTGTACCGACGCAAACGGCGAAGGACACGAAAATGAGTCGAACAGAGAGGCGTGCGTACCTGTATGCAATTGCTGCACGTTACTCGGTGGCGGGGCGTGTGCAGAAGAGTCGCATGCTGGACGAATACTGCGCCACCACGCAGGTCGGCCGCAAGCACGCCATTGCCCGGATCGGTGAATGCATCAAGCGGCTCGCTGATCAAGCCGCAGGGGTGCTGCCAGCGCCTCGTATGCGCACGGGACGGCGTCGGCTCTACGCGGCCGATCCACAGCTTGTCACAGCGATAGGCGCGATCTGGGAGGCGGCGAAGCGGCCCTGCGGCAAGCGTTTGGTCGCACTCTTGCCGAGCTGGCTACCGTTCTACGAAGCCGAGCACGGCGTTGTGCTCACCCGACAAACCCGGCAGCTCGTGCGCCGCATCTCGCCGGCGAGCATTGACCGGCTTCTGGCCCCGACCAAGCGGGTGCTGGCGGAGCGCCTGCGCGGGCTCTCCGGCACCACACCGGCCGCTGAGTGGTTGCGAAGCCTAGTGCCGGTGCGCACCCACCACCACGATGTCGATCGCCCCGGCAGCTGTGAGGGCGACACGGTGGCCCACTGTGGCGCAACCATTGCCGGGGCGTTCTTCTGGACGCTCACCACCACCGACATTAATGAAGGCTGGACTGAGTGTGCGAGCGTCTGGAGCAAGCTCGCCGTGGGCGTTAAACAGGCGCTCATCGGCGTCGAGGCCCGTCTGCCCTTCAGGCTTACGGCCTTCGATAGCGACAACGGCACCGAATTCATCAACTACGGCTTGCAGCAACACTTCCATAACCACAAGCCTCCCATCCTCTTCACCCGATCCCGTCCCTATGAGAAAAACGATCAGGCCTACGTCGAGCAGAAGAACTTCTCCGTGGTGCGCCAGTTCTTAGGCTACCAGCGGCTCGACAACCCCGAACTCGATACCCCGTTGAACGAGTTCTTCTCTGGCTGCTGGCGCGACTACATCAACTTCTTTCTGCCGACACTGAAGCTGATACGCAAAGAGACCGTGGGCAGTAAAACCCGGCGCGTCTACGAGCCGATGGCTCAAACCCCCTACCAGAGGGTGATGAAATCAAGGCACGTGAGCAGCAAAGCCAAGGGTCTATTACGCCTTCACTACCAAACCTTAAACCCGTTCAAATTGAAGCGCGATATCGACGATACTCTCGCCCGAATCTTTAACAACGCTCGGTACGCTGACTTATGAGTCAACGATCATCCCTTCGGTACGGTTATTTGTGAGTCAATTCG
>JANXNO010000003.1 GCA_025354075.1 Burkholderiales bacterium
GCGTTGGCGTTGGCGTTGGCCTTGACATTTGCAACCAGCTGATCGCGCAAGCCTTTGAGTTCACGCGTGAGCGATTCGAGTTGTGGCAGCTGGCGGCCGGTGAGCTGCATGATGCACAGAGGCACAGGCTCAGCGCGAGCACGCAGTCGTTTGCCAGCGGCGGTTAGCGATATTTCGACGTTGCGCTCGTCGTGTTCGCTTCGATTACGCGCAATCAGGCCCATTGCCTCAAGTCGCTTGGCCAGCGGCGTCAACGTGCCAGAGTCAAGGCTGAGCCGTTCGCCCAATTCACCCACGCCCTGAGGGCTGTGCTGCCAAAGCGCGAGCATCACAAGGTACTGCGGATAGGTGATACCGAGCTCCGCGAGCAACGGCTTGTACGCCTTGGTCATTGCAAGTGAGGACGAGTACAGCGCAAAGCACAGCTGCCGATCCAGATTTAGCAAAGAGGCAGAAACATTCATAGTTTCGAAGTCGTGGGTTGTGTCGTGCGGTCGACGAGAACCATCACAGCCACCTAATTATATTGTGCATAATTTAATTGTCAACAATATAACTAGCACGCCAATGTTCAAGCGATAAGCGCCTGGCTGAATACAATCCAATCCCATGCAATTTCTACTTGAATACGCGCCGATCATTCTGTTTTTCGTCGCGTACAAACTCAAAGACATTTACGTCGCTACCGCAGTCGCCATCGCCGCTTCGGTATTGGCAATCGCCTACGCTTGGTTCGTAAGCAAAAAAGTGAGCACGATGCAGTGGTTATCGCTCGCCATCATCGTTGTCTTCGGCGGGGCCACGTTATTGCTGCATGACGAAACCTTTATCAAATGGAAGCCATCAGCGTTGTATGCGGCTTTTGGCTTGACGCTCCTGTTTGGCAAGGTAGTGATGAAACGCGACTGGATTCAGGCGGTTTTCAAGCAGGCACAGATTGATGCGCCTGACGCCGTCTGGAACAAGCTCACATGGGCATGGATCGCGTTCTTTGCGTTCATGGCGGTGTTGAACGGCTATGTCGCCAGCAACTTTTCACTCGACACCTGGGTTAATTTCAAGGTGTGGTGGGCCATGGGCCTATTTCTTGGTTTCACCATCGGCAACGTGGCGATGCTCGCGAAATACATGAAAGAAAGCGAGCCTGACGCAAAATGAGCGCGCTGATTCAACTTCTCGAGTCGCGTTTGGCACCGCTCCAGCCGACCTTACTTGAAATTTCCGACGACTCGTCAAAACATGCGGGGCACGCCGGAAACACCGGTGGCGGGCACTTATCGGCGAAAATCGTGTCCAAATCTTTTTCCGGGCTATCCACAGTGGCTCGGCACCGTGCGGTGTATGCGCTAGTGGCAGATTTAATGCCGCATACGATCCATGCGCTGTCGCTTACCGTTGCTGCGCCCGAAGAACACTAACTCACCATCACTAAAACTCGTAGCTACTAGTTAATCGCTAATAAAACAGGAAATGAAGATGCAATTACGTAAATCAATCGCGACCGCTTTGTTGGCCGCTCTGGCCGGAACCGTTGCCTTCGCGCAGGCCCCCGCACCCGCAAAAAAGGCAGCCGCACCTGCAGCCGCTGCCGCGAAGACTGGCGATATCACTGTCTCGCAGACTCAACTTGACCTGATTGTCAAAGAACGCGTTGCCCAAGGCCAGGCTGACACGCCGGAGCTTCGTGCATTTCTGCGCGACGAACTTGTTAATCGCGAGCTGTTTATTCGTGCGGCAAAAGCCAAGGGACTGGATCGCGACGCGTCGATGAAAACCCAGATGCAGGTGGCGGCAGATTCGATTTTGATTCGCGCTTACCTGAACGACTATATGGGCGCTAACGGCGTAACCGATGAGGCGCTGAAGAAAGAATACGAAACCATCAAGGCCGGCTTGGGTGACAAGGAGTATCGTGCCCGTCACATTCTGGTCGAAAAAAAGGAAGACGCTGAGGGCCTGATCAAGCAACTTCAGGCGGGGTCCAAATTCGAGGATCTGGCTAAAGCCAATTCGAAGGATCCAGGTTCAAAAGACAACGGCGGCGATCTCGACTGGGCTGTGCCGTCAAACTACGTAAAGCCCTTTGCCGATGCATTGGTTGCCTTGCAAAAAGGCAAATACACGCCGACACCCGTGCAAAGCCCGTTCGGTTTTCACATCATTCAACTTGATGACATTCGCGATGCGAAAGCACCGTCATTTGAAGAAGTCAAAGCACAATTGACGCAACGTCTGCAAGGCCAGGTCGTTGAACGTCATTTGATTGAGCTGCGCACCAAAGCCGGTGTTAAGTAAGCAGCTTTAGCTGCACCGCAACAAAGCCACCTTCGGGTGGCTTTTTGTTTTTCTTTAGAGCAATCAGGACAGACAAGCGACAGACGAATGAACCATAATCAGGGGTAATTATTTAGGAGGAGATTTCACTTGAATGGGTTCTTAAAAAATAAAGACTTGCTAGCCGGCTTGATGTTTATCGTTATTGGCATAATTTTTTGGGTCGGGGCGAGCAACTATCAAATGGGGTCTGCGGCGCGCATGGGGCCGGGCTGGTTTCCAAGCGTGCTTGGCGGCATCATGACTTTTCTCGGTGTGCTGATTGCAGGCATCGGACTGAAAAATCAGGCGACTTGGGCGCAAACCGAAGGCATCGGCTGGACGTGGAAACCGGTCGTTATTTTGACCATTGCAGTTGTGCTGTTTGGCGCGGTATTGCAGCCGCTGGGCATGGTCTTCGCGATCATCCTGTTGACCTTTATCTCGGGCATTGCGGCCCACGATAAGGACTACAAACAGCTCGCCGTCATCACGGTGACTATGTGCCTGCTTTGCGCGGGTGTCTTTGTCTGGGGCTTGAAGCTTCAGATGAAACTCTTCCCTTGGAGCTAAGAGAACGCTATGGACCTAATTAACAATCTTTCGCTCGGCTTCGGCGTCGCGCTGACGTTCACCAATCTGCTCTATGCGTTCATCGGCTGCCTGCTCGGCACTCTGATCGGCGTGCTGCCCGGCATCGGCCCCGTCGCGACCATCGCGATGTTGCTGCCAACCACGTATGCACTGCCACCAGTGTCGGCTCTCATCATGCTGGCCGGTATTTATTATGGCGCGCAATACGGCGGTTCCACGACGGCCATTCTGGTGAATTTGCCGGGCGAATCATCGTCCGTGGTGACTGCCCTCGACGGCTATCAAATGGCGCGACAGGGTCGAGCGGGTGCCGCGCTAGGTATCGCCGCTATCGGCTCCTTCATCGCGGGATCGTTCTCGACGTTGCTCGTGGCCGCATTCGCACCGCCGCTGTCGGAAGCCGCGTTGAAGTTCGGCCCGGCTGACTACTTCTCGCTCATGGTCTTAGGCTTGATCGCAGCCATTGTTCTCGCACACGGCTCGGTACTCAAAGCAATCGCCATGATAATCCTTGGCGTCGTGATGGGTTTGGTCGGAACCGACGTGAACTCAGGCGTCGCGCGTTACAGCTTTGACGTGCCCGAGTTGACTGACGGCATCGGCTTCGTCGGCGTGGCAATGGGCATCTTCGGTATCGGTGAAATACTCATCAATCTCGAAAAAGGCGAATCGCGCGAAGTGTTTACCGCGAAGGTGGGCAAATTGATGCCGACGGCGCAGGACTTCAAGGATACGTGGGGCGCGATCACGCGCGGAACGTTGCTCGGCTCGGTCCTCGGCATTCTTCCGGGCGGCGGCGCGCTGCTGGCGTCATTTGCGTCCTATTCGTTTGAGAAAAAATGGGCTGGTAAAGACGCTGACCCACCGTTCGGCAAAGGCAATATCCGAGGTGTGGCCGCTCCGGAATCAGCGAACAACGCCGGTGCCCAGACCTCCTTTATCCCGTTGCTCACGCTGGGCATTCCACCCAACGCTGTGATGGCGCTGATGGTCGGTGCAATGACCATTCACAATTTCCAGCCGGGGCCGCAGGTCATCACCTCCAACCCACAACTGTTCTGGGGACTGATCGCCTCGATGTGGGTGGGTAACGCGATGCTGGTGGTTCTGAATCTGCCGCTGATCGGTATGTGGGTTCAGCTCTTAAAAATTCCGTATCGTCTGCTCTATCCGATGATTCTGGTGTTTTGCTGCATCGGTGTTTACACCGTGAACAACACCACGTTCGACGTCTGGATCATCGCGGCCTTTGGCGTGATTGGCTACATCTTCGCCAAGCTTGAATGCGAAGCGGCGCCACTGCTCCTCGGTTTCATTCTTGGACCGATGATGGAAGAGAACCTGCGCCGCGCGTTGTTGTTGTCACGCGGCAGCCCGAGCGTGTTCTACGAGCGTCCGATCAGTGCTGTCATGTTGTTCCTGTCGGTCGTTCTGCTGATCATTCTGGCGCTGCCAGCGATCCGCAAAAAGCGCGACGAGACCTTCGTGGAAGATTGATCGAGCAAATCAAATCGGACACGCAGAAACGGGCACCAAGGTGCCCGTTTTTTTTGCTCACGAGTTGTCAGTTTTTTTAATGCGCCCTCGCACGGTCGTGCGGTGTTTGCTGGGGGAGATACAAAATCTCCTAGGACTCGCGTTTTACCTGGCCTCCAAACAGCTGGCTGCTGGCCGCGCTCGTCACGCAAGTGCCTCGCCTATTGGTCGCGCAGGAAGGCATCGCGTTGAATGAGATAGCGCGGTGGTGTGACCAGCGCTGCCACCCGATCAGCTTTAAGCGCAAAGCCTTATTTTGTATGGGCTACGGATGCTTTTTTCAATTTATCGAGTCTTCAACGAATCTCGCGCTTTGCCCATATGCAATGGGCGTCTTGCTGAAAAGCTGCTGGAGCGGCTCACCGTTTTAGTGGGCACACCACACCGGCCTCACTCGCCTCTACGCCGTAAGGTCAGAGCGTTTCACCGACCGACTCAATGTCGCAGAGCGCGCGTCAAGCTCGACGGTACCCTGCGCGAGCGCGTGGTCCTGGGCTGCGCAGGCTTCGGCCATGCCAGGGTTACAGTCCGTAGCGGTTCTCGGTAAGTGGCTTGATGCTGTGGCCGGTGCTACACGCTGTTACCTGACGCCGTACTTCTGGGGGCGAGCAAGTGCGCTGCTTCCTTCGCGAGCATGGTGAGAATGCTGGTTTGCTCGGGCGTTAGCTCTTTAGGTTCGCAGCCGTACGCGCAAAGCGTACCCACGGTGTAGCCGTTGGAAACCAGTCGCGCCGCGACGTAGAAACGAATATTGGGATCGCCGACCACGTAGGGATGGCCAGAAAACCTCGCGTCCTTCAGGGTATCGCTCACCAGCATCACATCGTCACGCGTTTCGAAGAAGATGTTGCACATCGACGTTTCCGCCGACGACTCAGCAAGCGGCAAGCCGACCCGGGCTTTCAACCAATCACGATTTCCATCCAGCAGATTGATCATGACCATCGGCGCGCCAAGCGTCGAGCCCAGCCGCTCCACAATCTGGTCAAACTGGTGTTCGGGCTGCGAGTCCAGCACCAACAATCGGCGCAGTTCATCCAGTCGCTGTGAATTATGTCTCGTAGTCATCGCCGAAGCATAACGCGCAATGAGCGCCTGCTCTGTGCGATACCGCACTTATAAAATCTGGCGTCCTGCGAAGGGTGAGTGCCCGACCTATCTGGGCTCAGCGTGCCGTACGGTCCGGCAACGGTGACGAATAATCTTCGCGATATCGACGTTATCCTACCCACGCCTCAGACCGATTCTGACAACGCCGCCGCCGAGCCGCTGAAATACTCTGTTGATGTCAACACCCACACCGGCCGCGCTCCACGTAAAAAATGCCCGCAACAAGCTTCCCCTCTGGGGAGTGCTTGCCGCCGCGCTGATTCTGATCGCCTACGGCAGTTCGCAGCGCAGGTATGGTGCGCGGATTGCGCACACGCAGAGTTCGCCGTTGCCGCAGAAGCAAACAGTGGTGGCTAGTGACAAGGCTGTGCCCCCTGCGGCTGCCGCTACCTCGCCCCTGAGCTGGTTCGGCGAGCAGAAATACATGGTCAAGACGGCAGTCACCGCTTGGGTGGACGACTACGCTCCGAGCATGGGTGCCGCGCTTTCCTACTACACCCTCTTTTCGTTAGCACCACTGCTGTTGATCGTCATCGCAGTCGCGGGTATGTGGTTTGGGCGCGACGCAGCGCAAGGCGCAGTGCTCGCCCAGTTGGGCGGCATCATGGGAGCCGAGGGTGCCGTAGCCGTTGAGGCCATGCTCAAAGTGGCCCGCGAACCAGCCAAAGGCGTGCTCGCCACGGTCATTGGCGTCGTCGCTTTGCTTATCGGCGCTACGGCCATTTTCGCTGAGCTGCAAAGTGCTCTGGACCGGATCTGGCGGGTTCCAGCCCCAAAGTACGAATCGGGCATCTGGTACTTGTTGCGCACACGGCTGCTGTCATTTGGTCTGGTTTTGGGTCTGGGATTTCTGTTGATGGTGTCACTGGTCGTAAGCGCCGCACTCGCCGCGCTGGGACAGTGGTGGGGAAGCTGGATCCAGGGCTGGGGCGTACTGCTCGAAGTGCTGAATTTTGCGGTGGCGCTGATTATTTTCACGGTCCTATTCGCCATGATTTACAAGATCATGCCTCGCGCCAGAATCTCGTGGCGAGATGTTTGGACCGGAGCTGCCGTGACCGCCTTGTTATTCACCACGGGCAAAGTGCTGGTGGGCCTTTATCTTGGGCAAAGCGCGCTGGCGTCTGGATTTGGCGCAGCGGGATCGTTAGTGGTGCTGGTAGCGTGGGTGTATTACTCAGCGCAGATTTTTTTGCTGGGTGCTGAATACACTTGGGTTTTCGCTAACCGCGTCGGTTCTCGCGCAGGCCATACCGTTGCCGATGCGCCGAGGCTACCGGAACGCCTGGAACACTGACATCGGTGGGTTACCGGTCGGGCTTGGCCTTGAGGCCTTCGCACGCGCGCCTGCAAGCGCAAGTCGCAAGTCCTTTTGATGCAGCTTGATCCAGAAACCGGGCGCACAGGTACGCTTGAACATGCGTTGTCTTGACGCGCGATTATTCGATTTGACGCGTGACGTGCGCGAGAGTCAATAAATAGCTGAGTCCTTAGCCGGTGCTTTCGTTACCGCGTTACCTGCTGCCGTTGCAGCGCGCATCTTGGCAATGATTTGTTGCACGCCCGCAGCCATCAGTCGCGCGTCCGAACTAATCGTGACGAACTGAAATCCCTTCGCAATTCGCTTTTGCGCCGCTTCGGGTGTGCCGTTGTGAATACCGGCAACGATGCCGTGCGCTTTGGCTCGCGCCAGGATATGGTCGATGGCTTCCGCGGCCCTCGGCTCGACGTCGTCAAAGGTTGGCGTGCATCCCAGCGCTAGCGACAAATCCGAAGGCCCGATGTAGATCGCATCCAATCCTTCAACCGACAGAATTTCGTCCAGATTGTCGAGCGCCTTGGCCGTCTCGATCATTGCAAACGTCACAATAGTTTCGTTCGCACGCGATGGGTAATCCGCACCGCCATACAGCAACGCACGCACCGGCCCAAAGCTGCGTGTGCCCCTGGGGGCGTAGTGCGTCCAGGCCACCATATTCTGCGCATCCTCGCGCGTGTTGACCATCGGACAGATGACGCCGTAAGCACCTGCGTCAAGCGTCTTCATCAGAATGCCTGGCTCCAGCCACGGGACGCGCACCACAGGTACCGTGTTAGTCGTTGAAATTGCCTGCAACATCGGGATCATCGACTGATAGTCCACCACACCATGTTGCAGGTCAATAGTGAGCGAATCCCATCCCTGATGCGCCATCGTTTCAGCAGAAAAACTGTTGGGAATTGCCAGCCAGCCGTTAACGATTGCGCCACCCGCTTTCCAGATAGTTCGCAGTTGGTTTTCTCTCATGAGATCTTTCTTGTCGTCTGCTGATGTGAGTGTTCAGGTTGCGCGTCTGCTAGCGAACCATGCACGGCCGCTTGCTATCAAATTTCCACCCGGGAATCAGATATTGCATGGCCATCGCGTCATCACGAGCACCGAGCCCATGCTGCAAGTAAAGTTGATGTGCGCGTTCCACACGGTTCATATCCAGCGTAACACCAAGTCCGAGAACGCTTGGCACCTGCACGTGCCCGTCGATAATTTGCAAAGGGTCTTTAGTCAGCCCCTCGCCGTCTTGCCAGATCCAGTGCGTGTCAATCGCCGTGACTTTGCCCGGCGCAGCGGCTGCTACGTGCGTGAACATTGCGAGCGACACGTCAAAGTGATTGTTTGAATGTGAGCCCCATGTGAGCCCCCAATCGCGGCAGGTCTGTGCCACACGAACGGAGCCCGCCATCGTCCAGAAATGCGGGTCGGCAAGCGGAATATCGACGCTTTGCAGGGAAAGCGAATGAACGAGCTGACGCCAGTCAGTCGCCACCATGTTGGTCGCCGTGGGCAGACCCGTTTCGCGGCGGAATTCAGTCATCACTTCACGGCCAGAGAATCCATCTTCCGCACCGCAGGGATCCTCAGCATAGGCGACCACGCCACGCATGTCGCGCATCAAACGCACCGCGTCTTTAAGCAGCCAGCCGCCGTTGGGGTCGAGCGTTACGCGGGCTAGTGGAAAGCGCTCGTGCAGCGCTGTGACGGCCTCAATCTCAGCCTCGCCTGCAAGCACACCGCCCTTGAGTTTGAAGTCGTTAAAGCCGTAACGTTCGCGTGCGGCTTCTGCCTGACGCACCACCAATTCCGGCGTCATCGCTGTCTCGTTACGCAGGCGAAACCAATCGTTGTCAGCGCCCATTTCGGAGCGATACGGCAAATCTGTTTTCGTACGATCCCCAACGAAAAACAGATACCCGAGCATCTCGACTGAACTGCGTTGCTGGCCCTCGCCGAGCAGGGCTGCGACCGGAACAGTCAGGTGTTGTCCCAATAGGTCAAGTAGCGCAGATTCGACTGCGGTGACCGCATGAATCGCGGTGCGCAGGTCAAAGGTTTGCACACCACGTCCACCCGAATCGCGATCTGCAAAACGAGTGCGCATGGCATTGAGCACCGCTTGCGGGTTGCCGATGGATTGCCCCACCACGATCTGCGCAGCTTCTTCAAGCGTGGCGCGAATCTTCTCGCCCCCGGGTACTTCGCCCACGCCAGTATGTCCAGCGCTATCGGTCAATACGAGCAGGTTGCGCGTAAAGAAAGCGCCGTGCGCGCCGGAGAGATTCATGAGCATGCTGTCATGACCCGCCACAGGAATGACGCGCAGTGCGCTGACGACGGGCGTTGCGGAGAAAGTCATGGCGAGGAGAAGTTAGTGATTAAGATTGCGACACAGATGACGTCGGGCCACAGCGAATATCCGACAGGCTACCGCTGCAAGCAAGATCAATCGGCGGTAATTTTTCCGACCTCAATGACACGCTTCCAGCGAGCGAATTCATTCGCCTGAAAGGCTGCGAACTGCTCAGGCGTGTTGCCAACAATCTCGAAGCCAACTTCCAGCAACTTGGCTTTAACCACTGCGTCGTTTAATCCTGCGACCAGTGCTTGATGCAATTGGGCCTTGAGTTCCGCAGGCAGCCCTTTGGGTGCCGCAAATCCTTGCCATGAATAAACCGTCACTCCGTTAATGCCCAGCTCTTCCATTGTGGGTACGTCAGGCAGCAACGGGGATCGCTTTGCACTGGTGATGGCCAGCGCGCGCAGCTTGCCTGCCTTGATATTAGGCAAACCGGTATTGATATTCATGAAAGTGGCGTCGACCTGCCCTCCCAGCAAATCGGTCATTGCTGGAGCGCCACCTTTGTACGGGATGTGCAAACCGGTGGTGCCCGTTTGCTGCCAGAACAACGCTGCCGTGAGGTGGTCGCTGGTGCCGTTTCCAGCCGAGGCAAAGGTCATCTTGCCCAGTTGCGCCCTGTGAAACGCCAATATGTCGGCAAAAGATTTGTGCGGTGAGTTGGCAGGCACGGTCAGCACATTAGGCGCCTGGACTGCGACAGTGAGGTAGTCGAAGTCCTTGAGCGGATCGTAACCTGGGTTTTTAATCAGATGCGGGCCTATGACCAGCGGCCCAAGCGAGGTTACCAACAACGTGTACCCGTCGGGCGCGGATCGCCTGACTGCCGCAGCGCCCAGCGTGCCACCGGCACCAGCGCGATTGTCGATGACGAACGTACCACCGAACTTCTCGGTCAGCTTTGGCGCGAGTGCGCGCGCGATCATGTCGGTCGAGCCCCCCGGCGGGAAGGGCACGATCACAGTGACCGATTTGTCAGGCCAGGCGGCCAGCGCTGACGTCATGACCAACGTTGCCAAGGCAGCGCCCGCAGCGCAGAGAGCGCTTTTCAAGAGGTGTCTACTTGAGGTTGAATGAATCATGTCTGCGCCTTGGTGAAATTTCTGTCGGCAATGCTCATGATTTTCCCTCATTTGACAAAACTGCCTAATTTCAAAATAATTAATGGTAGCGCTACCAAATCATCACGTCAAATGCAAAAAATTATGCGGATGACGTTGTTCCGCGCTGCACGATAGAAAAACTAGCGTCCAGTATTCGTGTGGCATCAACGCGCCCCTCGGCGCGCTCAATCAAGCAGAACGCTGCTTGCCAGCGGATGTCGGCTCCGTTGCCGTCGACCGTCATCAATGCCGACATCATGGTGCTCAACATCACCGCCGCAATCAGGCGAGCTTGCGGCTATTCGCAGCCCGCACGCCATGCGATTGGGCGCATAGCCGGTAGCGCTGTACCGCGTCCAACATCGTTTGCAATGCCTCGGCCGACGCCTGATGAGGGTGTATTCAGTGCCCCCGACGCCGTGATCGGAGCCCGCCCGCCAGCACCGCCAGATCGAGCAGCATTATCGCGCCACCACCACGCCGAGAACACTTGATATTGCAATTTTCGTTCATAGTTGATTAAATGATAGCGCTACCAACTTACCCGCACTGAAGCGTCAACTGAGCGCGCCTCGGGTAGCGCACCCCATGATAGTCGGAGACAACGATGGCTGATGCAAAAGACAGCAGGCATATCGCGCGCATCACTATCAGCATGCATGAGCGCGATAACGTCGCGATTGTAGGTAACGACGGCGGCTTGGCAGCGGCCGTCGTGCTGTCTTCCGGGTTAGTGTTGCGTGATCGCGTGCCGCAGGGTCACAAAGTCGCGCTGGTTGATCTGGCGAAGGATGCGCCTGTGGTGCGATACGGCATCCCGATTGGCTACGCGCTCAACGACATTCCGGCGGGCAGCTGGGTGCATGAGCGGATGCTGAGAATGCCTGCCGCGCGCGAGCTGGACAACCTGCCCATTGCCACCGTCAAACCCACACCGATGCGGCCGCTTGAGGGCTTCACGTTTGAAGGATTCCGTAATGCCGACGGCTCGGTAGGCACGCGAAACATTTTGGCAGTCACGCAAACGGTGCAGTGCGTCGCCGCAGTCACCGACTTTGCGGTGCAGCGAATCAAGGCGGAATTGCTGCCGAAGTTTCCCAATGTCGATGACGTGGTGGCGCTGGAGCATGGCTACGGCTGCGGCGTGGCTATCGATGCGCCGGGAGCGGAAATTCCAATCCGCACGCTGCGCAATATCAGCCTGAATCCGAACTTCGGCGGCGAGGTCATGCTGGT
Organism: Burkholderiales bacterium; assembly: GCA_025354075.1. GTDB lineage: Bacteria > Pseudomonadota > Gammaproteobacteria > Burkholderiales > Casimicrobiaceae > Casimicrobium. The sequence continues at coordinate 11,564 of JANXNO010000003.1, forward strand.
CAGCCTGGGTTGCGAAAAGCTGCAACCGGAACGGTTGATGCCTCCGGGCAGCTTTGCGATCATTGACGAGCGCAGCTTGTCAGGCGAAACACTTGATGTAGTTTGCCTGCAAGACGATGCGCACGTCGGTTTCATGTCGATGGTTGAATCCATCATGCGGCAGGCCGAGGAACACCTCGAACGGCTGAACGCGCGCGTTCGAGAAACGGTGCATGCGAGCGAGCTGGTGGTCGGCGTGCAGTGCGGCGGCAGCGATGCATTTTCCGGGGTCACCGCCAATCCTGCAGTCGGCTTTTGCACCGACCTGCTGGTGCGCGCCGGGGCCAGCGTGATGTTCTCCGAGACCACTGAAGTTCGCGACGGAATCGATCAACTCACCTCGCGCGCCACCTCGCCTGAAGTGGCAGCCGCCATGATCCGCGAGATGGCCTGGTACGACGCCTACCTCACGCGCGGCAGCGCTGACCGCAGCGCCAACACCACGCCCGGCAACAAAAAAGGCGGTCTGTCTAACATCGTCGAAAAGGCGATGGGCTCCATCGTCAAATCTGGTACTTCGCCGATTTCTGGCGTACTGGCACCGGGTGAAAAGCTCAAACAAAAAGGGCTCACTTACGCGGCAACTCCGGCCAGTGATTTCATTTGCGGAACGTTGCAACTGGCAGCGGGCATGAACCTGCATGTATTCACAACAGGGCGCGGTACGCCTTACGGCCTCGCCGCTGTGCCAGTAATCAAAGTGGCCACGCGGACTGACCTCGCGCGACGTTGGCACGATCTGATGGACATCAACGCGGGCAGCATCGCCGACGGTTCAGCCACGATTGAGCAAGTGGGATGGGAGATGTTTCGCCTGATGCTCGATGTCGCCAGTGGCCGAAAAAAAAACTTGGGCTGAGCACTGGAAATTGCACAACGCATTGG
>JANXNO010000022.1 GCA_025354075.1 Burkholderiales bacterium
CTGGTCACGCGTACCTTCCCTGCTCCGACGAGCGATTTGACGATGTCAAGTTTGCAGTGCGGGGTTCGCTTTTCCACCAATGCATGTTAATCGACGCGCACAAATTTGGCAAGTAGGTTAGCTGTTGCCAGTGGTCACGCGCCACGCGGCCATACTGTGATGCGGTTCCCGGCGATTGCGCCAGCCGCGTTGCTAGATTCCCGCCTGCGGCGAGAATGACGGCGGAGGTGGCGCACAAAACCTATGCTTCCGCGCTGTTGCGGGCATGAGTGTCGCTAAACGAATGCCTTTCAGCTTTTACCTACAACACCCATCGCTCTTGGGCTAAGGGCTTAAATCAGCTTAAGTCGATATAAAACGTTTCGGGCGCTTTGCCCCAGCACAGCAAGGCTTGTAGCGAAAAGCTGCCGCTTCACCGCAAATCGATCAGCCAGATGATGTATAAACACCATCGCACATAAACACACAAATAATCATGAGCACAATCCGCTGGAATATCGCCGTTTCACAAGACACCGATCAGTCGGTGCGCATGCTTCTGGCCAGCCAGGGCGGTGGACGCAAGGGCGACTTGTCGCGATTCATCGAAGAGGCGGTGCGCGCCCACATTCTGGAGCTTTCGGCAGACAGAGCCAAGGCGGCCAATATTGATGTGAATGAAGCCGATTTAAGCAGCATGGTGGCTGAGGCGGTGCTCTGGGCGCGTGATGGGCAAAGCGGCAACGGTGAATCGAAGCCGAGCGAGCACTGATGCGGGTGGTGCTCGATACGAACGTGCTGCTGAGCGCGCTGCTTTCACCGCGTGGATACCCGGATACGATTTATCGTTCCTGGCGTGCTGCACGATTCGAGGTGGTGAGCTCGAGCGTGCAGCTTGCCGAGTTGCGCCGCGCGAGTCGGTACCCCAAATTTAAGCCCGTGCTGCAACCGCACCACGTGGGTGTGATGGTGCATAACCTCCAGCGGGCTGTGGTGCTGGATCGGTTGCCCGCGTTGAGCCCAGAAATGGCGGCTGACGATCCGTTTGACACCTTTTTGATCGCGATGAGCATCGCAGGCGAGGCCGATTATCTGGTCACCAGGGATCATCGGGCCGGGCTGTTGCAACGAGGCAGCATGGGTCGCACACGCATCGTCACGCCGGCGATTTTTTGTGCAGAAGCGATTTGATAATCGTTCCGAGACGCGAACACTGGGCCGCTGGAGCGCAGTTTTCGTGTTTTGATTGCGACGCTTATGCCGCCTCGCCTTCAAGGTCACCAGACAGTGTGGCTGAGTCAATTATCAGTTTGACCGACTCTAACGTGATGCTTGCGTCGGCCTGCATCATTTCAGTGGGATGCAGCACCCAAAGGCCGTCTGCGCCTTTTCGGTACAGAACAACACGGCGCGTGCTGATGTCGATGATGGCGTATTCAGCAAGCGTGGCGATGGCGCGGTAGTTGGCGAATTTCTCGCCTCGTTCGTCTCGATCCTAGGCTTCGGTGGATTTGGACAGTACCTCAACGATCAAAACGGGGCAGATTTGGACAAGCGGTTGGCGCGAGCAGCGTCAGGGTGCGCCTGTGCTCAGTATAATAAATTCTGATTTTAATAATTTATTTAACCAGTGAAAAATATTACGATATTGGTGGACGACTCGCTCGCTCTAAAGCTTCGGGTGGCCGCGGCTCAGGCGGACCAAAGCCTATCGCGCTTTTTGGCGGAAACATTGGAGCAGACGCTGTTTCCCGCGCCGTCTGTTCCGTCCACAGCGGCTAAATCGCGGCGCATCGGCATAGCCAAAGGACAGTTCGTTGTGCCTGATTCAATTGACGGCAGCAACCCAGAGATTGCGACGCTGTTCAACGCGGTCGATAAGCGCTCGTCTTGAAATTATTACTCGACACCCATATTGCCCTGTGGGCGGTAACCGATTCGCCGAGGCTGGGTGCCGTGGCCCGCGCGCTGATCTTGGCGCCTGAAAATTCGATTCACGTGAGCGCGGCCAGCGTGTGGGAAATCGCGATCAACTACGCGTTGCACATGGCGCGCGTGGGCAGCGCAGGCAGCAGGGGCGAACGAACGGGACGTGGCGATATGCCGGTGAGCGCCGATCACGCAGCAGAGCTATTCGCGATGTCGGACTATCAATCGCTGCCAATCAACTGGTCTCACGCACGGGCGGTGTCCACGCTACCCAATGTGAAGTCGCACGCCGATCCGTTTGACCGAATGCTGGTGGCGCAGGCAAGGTGCGAGGCGATGACTTTGCTGACGCGCGATAGCGCCGTGGCGGATTATGGTGACTGGGTGCTGTTGGTGTGATGCGGTTAGTCAGCGTCGCCTTCGAGGTCTGCGAAGAGCGTGGCTGCGTTCATTTCGAGCTTGACTGACTCGAAGGTGACGTAAGCATCGGCCTGCGTCATTTCGGTGGGATGCAATACCCAGAGGCCGTCTGCGCCCTTTCGGTAAAGCTCAACGCGGCGATTAGTGATGTCGATCATGGCGTATTCAGCGAGCGAGTCTATGGCGCGGTAGTTGGCGAACTTTTCGCCACGGTCATAGGCTTCGGTGGATTTGGACAGCACCTCGACGATCAAAACTGGGTCGGATTTGGAAAGGCGGCTGGCGCGATCAGCGTCGGAGCAGGTGACCATCAGGTCGGGATAAAAATAGTTGTTGCGGGCGCGTACGTGGAGGCGCACGTCGGTGAAGTAGACGCTACATTTTGATCCGCGCAGATGCTCGCGCAAGGCGATATACATGTTCCCCGCTACCGTGGCGTTGCGATCTTCGCCG
>JANXNO010000058.1 GCA_025354075.1 Burkholderiales bacterium
TAGTCGGCTTCGCTGAAATCAGAGCCAACCCAGTTCACATCACTATAGCCCGGTGTTGTGCCAAAGGCGTGCTCGTTGCCGGTCGCCGTGCCGTCAACGCGCTCTAGCATCCAGGCCATCACGCGCATGTTGTCGCTGAAGCCCGGCCACACGAAGTTGCCGTCGGCGTCCTTGCGGAACCAGTTGACGGTGAAGATTTTTGGCACTTTGCCGCCCGCGGCCTCGATGCGCTTGCCCATCGCGAGCCAGTGCGCGAAATAGTCGCTCATGTTGTAGCCAGCAAACGGCAGCATCGCGAACGGATCGCGACGCACCACGCCGACCTGCCCGACGATGGCCGCCGTGGTCTCCGAGCCCATGGTGGCGGCCATGTACACGCCCTCCACCCAGTCGCGCGCTTCGGTGACCAGCGGCACGGTGGTGCTGCGGCGACCGCCGAATATGAAGGCGTCAATCGCGACGCCGACCGGGTTGTCCCATTCGGAATCCAGCGCCGGATTGTTGGTCGCAGCGACCGTGAAGCGTGAATTCGGGTGCGCGGCTTTGGCACCGGTTTCTTTGGCGATGGCGGGCGTCCAGTCCTTGCCCTGCCAGTCGATCAAGTGCGCGGGCGCGTCTTTGGTCATGCCTTCCCACCACACGTCGCCATCGTCAGTCAGTGCGACGTTGGTGAAGATGGTGTCGTGCTCAACCGAGGTCATGCAGTTGAAATTCGAGCTCTTGTTGGTGCCCGGCGCGACGCCGAAGTAGCCAGCCTCGGGGTTGATTGCGTATAGGCGACCGTCCTGGCCGGGCTTGATCCAGGCGATGTCGTCGCCGATGGTGGTGACCTGCCAGTCCTCGAAACCCTACGGCGGGATGAGCATCGCAAAATTGGTCTTGCCGCAGGCCGACGGGAACGCCGCTGCGACGTGATATTTCTTGCCTTGCGGGTTGGTCACGCCAAGGATCAGCATATGTTCGGCGAGCCAGCCGTCGCGCTTGCCCATATTCGACGCGATGCGCAAGGCGAAGCATTTTTTGCCGAGCAGCGCGTTACCGCCATAACCGGAGCCGTAGCTCCAGATTTCGCGTGTTTCGGGGTAGTGCACGATGTACTTCGTTTTGTTGCACGGCCACGACACGTCTTTTTGACCCGCTTCGAGCGGTGCGCCCACAGTGTGAACGCACGGCACAAATTCACCCGATTCGCCGAGCACGTCAATGGCACCCTTGCCCATGCGCGTCATGATTTTCATGTTGACAGCGACGTAGGCTGAATCACTTAACTCGACACCGATGTGCGCAATCTTTGATCCGAGCGGACCCATCGAGAACGGCACCACGTACATCGTGCGGCCCTTCATGCAGCCGGTGAACAGCGGCTGCAATGTGAGCCGCATGTCGGCCGGGGCCATCCAGTTATTGGTTGGGCCGGCGTTTTCTTTTTTCGCGCAGCAGATGAAGGTGCGGTCTTCGACCCGCGCCACGTCGGACGGGTCGCTGAGAGCAAGGTAGGAGTTCGGACGCTTGGCCTCGTTCAGCTTCTTGAACGTGCCGGTTTTGACCAGATCGGCGCATTGCTGGTTGTATTCGGCCTCGGAGCCGTCGCACCAGTGAATGGTGTCTGGCTGCATGAGTGCGGCCATTTCGCGGACCCACGCGAGCAGGCGAATGTTGCGAACATAGGTGGGCGCGAGGACTGAAGCTTGCAGCGTGGCGAGCGTTTCTGGCTGATTCATGAGCAATTGCGAAAAAGAGTTGCTGGAGTTGCTTGAGTTGCAAAGGGAATGAAGGCCGCAAACAGCAAGACGGGTGGGCCGTGCGCGCTTGAGGGCGGTGTCGGGCCAGTTCGGCGCTCGGTCACTGAACTATCATTTTAGGCGAAGGCTACGGCTGGCTACATCGCGGCGTTATGCGCGTTAGGCATGGGTAGATGCGTTTGGCTACTAGCCCAATAAGGCCCTGCTGAATGCCAATGACTTTTCATCTAAATCGCCATTGCGCCCGGGCTTAGATGTATGAAAGGCAAAAAGTCGATAAATGGCTAAATAAATACTTTAGCCCTTATTGAGTGGGCGTTTACAGAAAGAGTTGTTGCGTGCTGCCTGCGCTGCGCGCACGCGCAACGGCCTGTTCCGTAGTTTTCTGTAGTTTTGATTTCAGGCAAAACAAAGCCCGCTGTCACCCGTCGAAACGGGCGAAGCAGCGGGCCAGTGCCGGATCGCGCTGGATCAGGCGAACATCGTAGTGAAACTACTGTTTTGGCTTGAATTCTTTGGGGCAGGTGCCATCCTTGAGCGTCAGCACCCAGTCGACGATTTTGCCGATGTCGTCGTTGCTGACCTGAGGGTGCGCAGGCATCGGGATTGGGCCCCAGACACCGGCACCGCCTTCTTTTACGTGTTTGACCATCGCGAGTTTGTTCACTGCGAGTGCTTTGGCATCCTTGCTGGCATAGCAGGCACCGACCACGTTGTACGCCGGGCCAATTAATTTCTTGTCCACCTGGTGACAGGCTGTACATCCTTTCGCCGTGGCCAACGCGAGGTCGGCGTGAGCGACATTGACGAGGACGACGGGCGCGAGCGCCGCAGCCACCAAAACAGCAATTTTTTTCATGAAGCACACCTTAAAGAGAAGCGGGCGCGAGTTTAGCGGAAGCACCCCGCGGAGCCTGATTGAGAACGTGACACAAAGAATGCCGTTGACCGGCGGCCCTCGCGTCGTCAAGCGTCCGTCCTATAAGGCGTTCGGGCTAACCGTGTAATACTCGGAGGCGACTTGGGGGGGCCATGCAGCATTCAATTTTTACCGGGCATCATCGCCTTGACCTCATGACGCTTACGCGACCTGCTTTTTCCGCCCTCGTTTCTGCCCTCGCCACCACTGCTATGGTGCTTGCTCTGGGCACGGCCAGCACTCGTGCGTCCGCCGCATCCTATGCCGTAACGTTTGAAGGCCCCACCGAGCTCTGTGCGCTGGCCGGGCAACATTCCGAGCTGGCACGATTTCAGTCGCAGGACGATGTTTCAAGCAACGAGCTGTCACGCTTGATGAATGAAGCGCCCGCGCAACTGGCCAAGCTGTTCGCCACGGAGGGCTACTTCAATCCGGTGATTCGCGTGGAACGCCTGGCGTCCATTGCTGGCAGCGTGCCACAGTTGCGCGTTGTCATCGAGGCGGGCCCGCAGACGCACATTTACGCCGTTGAGCTGACCCCGGCGGGCGCGATTATGCAGGTTGTTGATGAATCCAGCGGAAACCGTATTGAGCGCGTCGCCGAGCAGTGGGCGCTGTCG
>JANXNO010000011.1 GCA_025354075.1 Burkholderiales bacterium
TGTATGCGCAGCTCATCAAGGCGGTTCGGGCGCTCGGCTCTACGGCGCAGTTTCTAGCCGTAAATTCAGGCGGTCAGGAGTTCGCCAATGCGGCAGGTGCTGATGGTCAGGGCACTATCATGACGCAATCGTGCCGCTGCCCACACTTCGCGGGCTGGCAATCCAGCGCGACGATGAGAACCATATTCGGGCCGCGTTTCCCAAGGAATCGTTCGGCTTCTCCAGCATGGAGGGGTAGGTCAGCGCCCGGGTGATGGTCGAGGCGTTGCGCCGCGTGCCAGCAGGCCGACTCTCGCGTGAGGCGCTGGTCACCGCCACCGAGAGCCTCGGCAAGCTTGATCTCGGCGGCTACGAAGTGCGCTACGGCCCCAATGATCGCACTGGCTCCACGTTTGTAGACGTGACGATCATTTCAAAAAATCAGGCGTTTGTTAACTGATCAAGCTTTCTGGGTATTCGAACGTGAGCGCAGACCCCATTTCCGCGCCGGAGCTCGCGCCACTGTCGAAGCTCGCCAGGACGCCGCGAAGGTCTCAACGGCGTGCGTTGCTGGCGCCATGAGTAATAGCAGCGCGCCTGACAGTACACTGAGGAAGCGGTAAATATGATCATGCATGAGCTGCATTTAAGCATTCGTACCGACGGTCGTGGCGCCGCATATGTACCAATGGCTGAACGATGCGTGCCCCGGGCGTCAGGCCAGCGCGGCTTCCAGTTCGTTGTTTTCAACGTGGTGTTTCGCGCTGTCATTGTGCAGCCACGCGTCAATCAACGCCGGGTCGTTGAGGGTTCTTAGCGCGGCATACGCGGCTTCCGCTTCGGGATAACGACGACGCAAAAAATTAAGCCATTGCTTGAGTCGACCCGCGCGATGCTTGCGCTCGACGCGGGTGGCGACGAGCGCCCAGAAATCATTGAGCAGCGGTCGCAATGTGCGCCAGGCCACATGCGGCGACAGATCAAACCCTTCGCCTTGCTCAGGGCGAACGGGTGCCGCCCGCACCGCCCACGCCAGCCCCGGATCGGTAACCATACCGCGACCGAGCATGATGTCTTTGCAGCCCGAAACTTCGCGACAGCGCAGCGCGTCCGCCACGGTCCAGATTTCGCCGTTAGCGATGACCGGAATATTAACCGCCTCGCGCACGTCGGCTACGCGCTCCCAGTACGCAGGTGGGCGATAGCCGTGTGCTTTGGTGCGTGCATGCACGACGATCTCGCTCGCGCCCGCATCGGCAATCGCCTGCGCACATTCTTCGGCGCGGGTGTCGTCGTTGAAGCCCAGCCGCATCTTCGCGGATACGGGCAAATGCGCAGGCACGGCGCGGCGCACGGCGGACACGATGCGCGCCACGTTTTCGGGATCTTGCAGCAGCATTGCGCCGCCGCCGTGGCGATTGACGACCTTCGCGGGACAGCCGAAATTGAGATCGACGCCAGTCGGGCCGAGTGAGGCGAGACGCGCCGCGTTTTCGGCAAGGCAGTTCGCGTCCGAGCCCAGCAGTTGCCCGCGCACCGGCACGCCCGCAAACGTTTTTCCGCCGTTTAACAGTTCAGGCATCACACGAATAAAGGCGCGGTTAGGCAGCAAGGTTCCGCTGACGCGAATGAACTCGGACACACAGCGATCTACACCACCGACACGCGTCAAAATATCGCGCAATACGAAGTCAACCAGGCCCTCCATCGGAGCGAGCAATATTTGTCCGCTCGCGCTTGTCGTCACTGCGTTCATCGCGCTACACGACCAGCCATTGCGCCTCGGGCACGTCGGCACCCATCGCGATTTCCCCGCGTCGCAGACGGGTAATCGTGGTTCGCAAACCCAGTGTGTCGCACAGCGCACTGAGCTGGCCTTTGACCAGCGATGGGGTGGTCAGCATGATCGAGTTTGCCTCGACATTGGTGACCTTAGCGGTCTGGTTAATCGTTG
>JANXNO010000211.1 GCA_025354075.1 Burkholderiales bacterium
AATATTCCGCCTACCGGAAGCACTTATGAGGAGCAAAACTATTTACCGCGCACCGTGGGCTGTCGGTATGTGGCCGCGCCCCTGCATGTTTATCAATATCCGCTGGCACTAGTGGTGCAAGTTGCTGCGGGCGAACGCCACAGCGTAGCGTTGCGCGCCAATGGTGACGTAGTGACGTTTGGCTCCGCTGGCCCTGACGGGCAATTGGGCTACTCGGATAACCGCACCGATTTCGACTGTCCGAGTTATGTCAGCGACCCGGTACCGATGAACGCACCGTTTACTCGGCCCATTCCGGTGTGGGGCCTTGCCGCTAGTGGCTCCACCACCTACGCCCTGCAAGGCCAATGGCCGGGTTACTCGATTATTAGAGCTTGGGGCCCGTTTTACTCGACGGGCGTAGGTAAACAACAAAAAATCCATGACCAGCCCATACCTCCGGATTGCGTGAGAACGGATCTGTATCCGCTGGGTAGCTGCTTATATCCCGTGAAAGGCGTTGCCTCGGGGCGATTCCACGGTGTAGCGGTCACGGCTGATGGGCAGGTGCACACGTGGGGAGAGAATCACTTCGGTCAATTGGGTCAACCCATTTCGATCAACGCTACTCGCCTCTACGCGCTTCCGGTACCTGGGATCGACCACGTCGTGGCCGTGGCTGCGGGTGAACTGATTACCTTTGCGCTAAAGCAGGACGGTACAGTGTGGTGTTGGGGTACGTTTAGTGGCTCCCCATACCAAGGGCAAAGCTGCGGGCTGACGCCGACGCAAGTACCCAACATCAGCGGCGTGACGTCCATTGCAGCCGGTAGCAATCACGCGCTCGCGATCACCGCTGATGGCCACGTGTGGGGCTGGGGAAACAACGACTCAGGCGCTGTCGGTAACCCAAACGTCGTTTACACATTGACTCCTGCGCTTGTGAATGTGCCCGGATTCGCAGTGGCGATCGCCGCGGGTGAGCGTCATAGTTTGGCGCGCACAGCGGACGGCAAAACTTGGTCTTGGGGCGACAACTTTTACGGGCAACTAGGAGACGGCACAAACGTAAGCAGATTCTCACCCGTGCAGGTGAAAACATAACTCTGCACGAAAAATAATCGCTGCTATTGCCGTTTCGTTTTCTTTCAGGAGCACCAACGTGTTTACAAGGTGATGGAAGCACTGTCATCAAATTGTTCGTGTTGCGACTGGAATAGCGTTCGCCCTGTTGGCGCTGTGATCGCCGCGTCAGCGCCCGGGAGTTACTACCGTGCATTGCCAGTTAACTTGTTACGTGACAGAACATGAAGACCACGAAAAAAGCGAAATACAAAACGGAATCAAAACCCAAACCCGACGCGCCCAGACCCACGTCGCTGATGGCACCTTTCTGGAGATCGCATGACGATGTTGCGCCAGCGCTCGCGACCGTGCAGCGTGTGTCATTTCGCAACCTTGTTCTCGATGCCGCGCGTCACGGCCTGCCGTTGCTGTCGCTGTATTTTCTGAACCGCAGCGTGCCAAGTTATCTCCTGTTGGCGGCGTTCAATTTGGCATTGGGACTGATGTTCATATTTGTCACGACGCGCGACCCGACCGACATGACGACAGTTGACCCGCGCTCACGCTGGCCGATTCTGCGACTAGCGGATCTGCTTTTCACGACGCTTGTACTCGTGGTGTTCGCGATCCCGATTACCGCGCCGTTAGTCGCGCTTGCGTTTTACTTCGAATTGTTCGGCAACGTCGACTGGCAAACAGTGATATTTCGCAAACAATTCTTGATGCTGGCTGGCGGCGCAGCGTTGATTGCAGGCGGTCGCGCGCTGCTCGCGTTTGACGCCAACGTCGTAGTCGGTACCGTCGGTGGCTCGCGTCACGACGCACCAGTGATTGGCGATATCGTCGAGGATCGCAGCCGCTCCAAGGGTGCCTACGCGGCGCAGCTCACGTTAATTGCGACCTTCGTGGCGCTGTGTTACGTGATGCTCACCTTCGGTAATGCAGGCTATTACGCGCTGCCAATTATTTATTGCCTGCTGCTGGTTTTCTACGACACACGACCGGACTTGGCACGGCGAATTTTCCCGAAATTGTGGCGGTAGGCGCGTTCGCTGCCTGCGTGGTCCGCGGCCAGTGCTACATGCGTGTTCAACGCGAAGGCTAATGATGATCAAGGTGCGGGGCATCCGCGTTGTCTTTTGCACATTAATTTTTTGTGATCTAGGTGTACGCAGGGCACGATTAATGTTGACCATCGGATCGCTAAAACCTGTCTGATCGCGGTACTTCACCATCATCCCTCACCCCACTTTTCGGAGAATAGTTATGGTCACACCCGTCGTCGTCGGTTCTGGCGATCAGCGCCGCTTTTTCTGGAATCTGTCGGCCAACGTTGGCGTGAAATCACCCAACAAGCCCGACGATGTGCAGTTAGTGCAATTGGGTTATGCGTGTGCAGCGTATGACACGTTTTACGACGCCGCGCTGCGCGCAACGTTTGCCGCAGTGATCCCCGGCGCGCCTTACTCCGGTCAGGAAAATGATCCGCTGACGCGCGCCATACGT
>JANXNO010000227.1 GCA_025354075.1 Burkholderiales bacterium
GTCGCCGAGTACGATGCCGAGAATCGCCGGGGCGATGGGAATGTCATTCGCCTCCATCATCCACGCGACGACCCCCATGCCGAGCATGATCCAGATCGCAAACGAATTGTTGTTGATGGCAAAGCTGCCGACGACGCAGAAAAGTAGGATTAACGGCAGCAGCACCGCGCGCTGAATCACCAGCACTTTGGCCGCCACGCGAATTGCCGCGATACCCAGCGGAATCATGATGATGTTGGCGAGGATGAAGGCGATGAAAAGTGCGGTCATCTCGACCGGCTTTTCGATGAAGATGTCCGGCCCCGGCTGAATGTTTTTCATCTGCAACATGCCGATGACGACCGCGGTGACGCTGTCGCCCGGAATGCCGAACACGAGCGCTGGCACCCACGCGCCGGCAATCGCCGAGTTGTTCGCAGCACCGGCGTCAACCAATCCTTCTTCTGATCCCTTGCCGAACAGCTCAGGATTTTTCGAGAATTTTTTGCCGACCGAATACGAAATCCACGCCGCGATGTCTGCGCCCGCACCCGGCAATATACCGATGGCAGTGCCGATGATGTTGCCGCGCCAGATGTTGAACTGGAACTTGCGCAGCACCGGCCACAAGCCTGTAAAAAAGCTCTTGAATTTAGTCTGCGCGAAGTCCGCTTCGCCTTCGGTTTCAGTGACGCGTCGCATGAGTTCCGAGACGGCGAACATACCCACCATCGCCGGAATGAAATCGATGCCCGAGAGCAATTCTTTCACCTCAAACGTGTAGCGCGGAAACCCGGCGGTGACGTCTTGCCCAACGCAGGCCACAGCCAGGCCGATGAGCAAACCAATCAAGCCGCGCAGCAAATCGTTGCCAGTCACAAACACGGCGCAGGTCAGCCCGAGCGCCACCAGCCAGAAGTACTCAAACATCGAAAACTTGAGCGCGAAATCCGCGAGCGGCGGGGCCAGCAGAATGAGGATGATGGTGCCAAAAATTCCGCCAATCGCCGAGGTCACAAGGCAAATGCCCAATGCCAATTCGCCCTTGCCCTGCTTCGTCAGCAAATACGCATCGTCGGCATACGCCGCGCTCGCTGGCGTGCCCGGTATGCGCAGCAATGCACCAGGAATATCACCGGCAAAAATCGCCATTGAGGTGCTCATCACAATCGCCACCAGTGCTGGCACGGGTGGAATGAAGAACGTGACTGGGATCAATAGCGCGACAGCCATGGTCGCGGTGAGCCCCGGCATCGCGCCGACGAACAGGCCAAAGACAGTGGCGACTAGAGCTACCCCCAGCGTATACGGGTCGAACACCAGCGCCATGGCTTGCGGAAATGCATCAATGAGTGCGCCCATGATCTACCTCACCATGCCGGCGAGCAACCCCGACGGCAAGGGCACGCGCAGCCAGTACGCGAACATGATGTAGGTCGACGCGGTGCCCAGGAAGGACGCGAACAAGGTGGCGCGCCATGAGGCGCCGAGTCGCTTCATCAGCAACACGAGCAACGCGAATGTTGTGAGCACATAACCAGCGCGCTCAACGAGCAATGTGTAGGCCACGATACTGCCAAGCAGGATTGCCAGATTGCCACGCCGCCCCGGCTCGTTCCACCACTCCGGGCGCACGACGCTGATGACTAGCGTTTTTGTTTTGATCGCACGCATGATGAGCGCGACGGCGCAGAGCACGAAGCCCGCAGCGACGATATTGGGAAACAGCTTCGGCCCAAACGCCTGTCCCGGCATCGGCGGAAAGCTCAATGCGCCCACCGCCATCGCCAACGCCAACGCCAGCGCGAGCAGCACCAACGCCAGCGTAAAGTCTGACACTTTCAAAATTATTCTCCCCTTGTTGTACGACAACTGTAACCCAAGTTGTCGCAACGGGGGGCGCGGCGAACTGCTCCTGTAAGGCTACTGCGTCACAGCGACCTTCGGGCTCGGCGCATCCGCACGCGGCTTCGCATTTTTCACATACTTTTCCATCCACAAATTAGTCTCGTAGAGCATGTGCGAAATGGATTCACGCGCGCGGTAGGCGTGGCTTTCGTTCGGCAACATCACCAGTCGCGCCGTGCCGCCGAGACCTTTGATCGCCTGAAACAAGCGCTCGCTCTGCACGGGGTACGTGCCGGGATTGTTGTCTTGTTCGCCATGGATTAGCAGGATCGCGTCCTTGATTTTGTCGGCATAGTTGAACGGCGACATCGCGTTGTACGTGCCTTGCGCCTTCCAGAAATTGCGCTCTTCCGACTGAAATCCGAACGGTGTCAGCGTACGGTTGTACGCGCCCGAACGTGCGATTCCAGCGCGGAACAGGCGCGTGTGTGCAAGCAAATTCGCCGTCATGAACGCGCCGTACGAATGGCCGCCAATCGCGATGCGATCACGGTCCACGACACCGCGTTTGACGACCTCGTTGATGGCTGCTTCGGCGCTGGCGATGAGCTGCGGCAGATACGTGTCGTTCGCCTCTTTGCCACCTTCGCCAACGATGGGCATTGACGGATTGTCGAGCACGGCGTAGCCCATCGCCAGCAGCGCTTGTGGCCGCCAATAACTGATGCTGTTGAAGCGGTACTTTGAACCGGTAACCTGACTCGCCGCGCTCGCACTAGTGAACTCCTGCGGGTAGGCCCACATCAACATCGGCAGCGGGCCATCGCGCCGGGCATCGTAATTGGGTGGCAAATACAGCGTGGCCGTCAGGTCAACACCATCGGCGCGTTTGTAGCGAATTTGCTCCTTGCTGACGTTGGCTAACTGCGGCGTCGGATGCGGAAATTGCGTCAATTGTGTGAGCTGCGACGCTTTGAGTTGTGTCACATCGCGAACATAAAAATTGGTTGGATCGGTCGGTGATTCACGCGTCGTGAGCATGCGTTTGCCTTCATTGTCGAGCAACTCCAGCACGTTTTCATACACCGGTGCCTCTGACTGAAACAAACGTTCCTTCTTCTTGCTTACGAGATTCAGTCGGTCGACAAACGGACGATCACCTTCAGGCGATGCGCCGTTGCCATCGAGAAAAATCGATTCGTTATCGGGCGCAATCAACACACGTTCACGACCCGATTCGTCGATGCGCATTTTTGGTATGCCGGGATCGTTGTACCGATCCTCGCTTGAAAAACTCGCGATCAAATCTGCGGGCGTTGCTGGCACATCTGGCGCAATTCGCCACGTCTTCACCGCACGAGTTTTCCACCAATATTCGGAGATCAACGCCAGATCGCCTCGCGCCCACAACGCGCCGTTGTAGCGTGTCGCAAGCTTGATCAATTCACGCGGTTTGTCAGTGAATGGCGCGGACAGCGTAAACACTGCATCACGAAATTCCGCCGCCTTTGCCGGATCGCCGCCATCCTGCGCTTCCGCCCAAACGAGTGTCGCGGGTTTGTCGGCGCGCCAGGTGATGTCGCGCACGCCCGTGCCCACTGAATCGTTACCGGGGGGAAGCCCTTCTTCCAGTGGCAATTTAGCGACGGTGTGAATTAGCGCACCTGACAAATTGCGAACCTCAATCCGCCGTGGAAAAGATCGCGACGACACCACGTACGAATACGGACGCTCAATCGCTTGCGTCAACAGGTGCTTGCCATCCGGAGCGGCGCTGATGCCTAAAAATCGATCCGGCGTGCCGATTGTCGTGGTCTTGCCGCTCAGCTCGACCAGCGCCGGTTGCACCAGCGTGTAGTGATCAAAAACGGCAGCATCACTCTCGTTCTTGAGCAAATCCTGCAAGGTGACGACCTGTCGCACGCCGCCACCGGGAATCGCGTCCTGACTGTTCGGTCCGGCAGGAACAAGGGTTACAGTAGGCGCTGCGCCTTGTGTTGCAGGACGCAAGCGCACCAGCAGCGAGCGGCTATCCGGCATCCACGAAAAACCACGTCCATAAACAGTGTTGAGCGGTGCGGCAGAAATTTTGCGCGCAGATTTTGCTGCGATATCGACCGCCCACAATTCAACGCTGGTGTCCGCCACATGGGTGAACGCGATGGACCGCTGATCCGGCGACCACGCCATGTCAGCGAGTCGCAAGTTTTGTGGCAGCCCGGTCAGGCGAATCTCTTTACGCGTCGCAATATCAAACAGCCACAGGTCTTCGCCAAACGAAAAACGGCTTTGGCTATGAGTACGCGGGTTGATGCGCAGACCTGCGAGCTTCAGTTCCGGCTGCGCCACTTCGCGAATGCTCGGCAGCGTTGGCGTCTTCACCATCGCAGCCAAGTCGCGACGCGGGCTCAAGTTGACCGACGGCGCACGCAACTGATCCACGATGGCCTGCAAAGGCGCGGGCGGCGTTTTGTAGCTTGCTGCATCTTGTGCTGCGGCGGCAGTGTTCAGCAACGCAGTGCCAAGAACGGTGGCGCTCAACGCCATTGCGAAACGCGCAGTGAAGGTGGCAGTGGACATAAAGAATTTCCAGGAAAAATGTATCGCTGTCGCGTGTGCCGTAGGTTACTCGCGTAAAGACGGATTGGTGACGTTTTTGCCGCCAAAGCTTGCATCGCAATCAGGCTCAGGCGCGCGCGCCACGTGCCACCACGCCGCTATGCGCGGGCGGAATGCCCGAGGCAAACACCACGCCGCCACTCACCAGCAGTGCCGAGATGCCGAATGGCACGACTGCCGCGCCAAACGCCAGCGGAACCACCACCGAGCAACTGTTGCTTAATACCGAGCGCAGGCCCACCGCCTCGCCACCGCGACCGATAGGTGCCGCCGCATGCAACAGCGAGAGCATGTTCGGCTGGCTCATGCCGACGGAGCAGCCAAAAAGCAGTCCCAACGCCATTAATAGTGGAGCGACGCTGGCCCACGGCAGCAAGCAAAAAACCAGCACCACTACGCAGACGGACGCACGAAGAATCTGCCACTCGTTCGCCCGCTGTGACAGCCACGGCATCGCAGCGCGCGCGGCAAACGTGCCCAAGGC
>JANXNO010000250.1 GCA_025354075.1 Burkholderiales bacterium
CAATTGCAGGAGGCGATTGCGCAGATTGAGCATCAGACCGGGGTGGTGTGCAGCATTGACAGCCGCACTTCAACGTTGCCAAAAAGCCAGCAACTGGCCGAGGCGATGCTGGCGAAAACGCCGATTATCACGTGCACGTTGCAGACCTTTCCATTCGCGCAGAAGCTGATTTTGAGCGAACGCAGCATGCGCGATTTGCGCTTTGCCGTGATCATTGACGAGGCGCACAGCAGCACCGGCGGCAGCAGCGCGGATGATCTGCGTTACCTACTCACCGGCCAAAGCGAGGACGAATGGGACACGCTGAGCAAGGACGAAAAACTCTCGGTCTGGCAATCGTCACGGCAACGACCGGGCAACGCGAGCTATTTTGCGTTCACCGCGACGCCAAAGCATTCCACGTTTTCACTGTTCGGGCGACCGCAGGATGCGACGCAGCCGGTGAGCAAAGAGAATCCGCCCGCGCCGTTTCACACCTACACGATGCAGCAGGCGATTGAAGAAGGCTTCATCCTTGACGTGCTGCGCAATTACACGAGCTATGAAGTGGCGCTGCGCATCGGGTCGGCGTTCACCGAGGGTGATGACCGCCGCGTGGATGAGAAGAGCGCGCGGCGGGCGCTGGCGAAATGGCTGTCGATGCATCCGACCAATATCGCGCAAAAAGTGGAGCTGATCGTGGAGCACTTTCGCGCCAACGTGGCGCATTTGCTCGGTGGGCAGGCGAAGGCGATGGTGGTGACGTCAAGCCGTGCGGCGGCGGTGAAGTATCAACTGGCGCTGGAGCGTTATTGCCAGTCGCACAACTACGGCAGCATTCGCACGATGGTGGCGTTTTCGGGCGAAGTGGCGAACATTGCGGTGAACGATGCGGCCTTCAAAAAGGAACACAAGTTCACCGAGACGAACATGAACCCGGACATCAACGGGCGCGACATGCGCAAAGTGTTCGACACCCGCGAATACCGTGTGATGATTGTGGCGAACAAGTTTCAGACCGGCTTTGATCAGCCGAAACTGGTGGCGATGTACGTGGACAAAAAAGTGTCC
>JANXNO010000270.1 GCA_025354075.1 Burkholderiales bacterium
CGCGCAGCTCGGTGAGGAGACCTGTTTTTTCGATGGCGCGCTTGAAGCGACGCATTGCAACTTCGAAGGGCTCGTTTTCGCGGACTTTAATGATCATGTTTGGCCGAAAATTGTTACGTGTGAAACGTGAAATACCTGAGTAGCCGAGTAATATAACCCGAAATGACGGAAACCTCAAGAAAAAGACGCTGGGTGCTCGGTGTGGAGTCGTCCTGCGACGAAACCGGCGTGGCGCTGTTTGACGCCGAAAGCGGCAAAGTCGTGGCCGAAGCGCTGCATTCGCAGATCGCTTTGCATGCGCCATACGGCGGCGTGGTGCCCGAACTGGCGAGCCGCGATCACATCAAATATGGCTTGCGGCTGATCGATCAGGTATTGCATGAGGCCGAATGCGCGGGTCAAGATGTGGAAGCAATCGCTTACACACAAGGCCCCGGACTGGCGGGTGCACTACTGGTTGGCGCGCAGTTGGCGGCGAGTTTGGCCTTTGCCTGGGACAAGCCGCTGATTCCGGTGCATCATATGGAAGGGCATTTGTTGTCGCCGTTACTGGCCGATCCGGCCCCGGAATTTCCGTTTGTGGCGCTGCTGGTTTCTGGCGGGCACACGCAGTTGATGCGAGTGGACGGCGTTGGTCGCTACGAATTGCTGGGCGACACGATTGATGACGCGGCGGGCGAGGCGTTCGACAAATCGGCGAAATTACTGGGGCTCGCGTATCCGGGTGGGCCGTTGTTGGCGAAACTCGCTGAAAGCGGTAACGAGAATGCGTTCGCGATTCCGCGCCCACTGCTGCATTCGGGTGATTTGAATTTCAGTTTTGCGGGACTGAAAACGGCGGTGGCAAACGTCGTGCGACAGGTGACCGGCACGGCGTTGCCCGGTCGCGGCGCGGTCTCGTTGCCGCAACCCGTGTTGCCGTTCGATCATCCGCAACGGGCCGATCTGGCGGCATCGGTGCAGGCGGCGATTGTTGATTGTCTGGTGATCAAAACGCTGAACGCGTTGAAGAAGACCGGGCTCACGCAGGTGGTGGTCGCAGGGGGCGTGGGCGCAAACTCGCGGCTTCGTGAGGCGCTGACGGCGGAGGCTGCACACGCGGGAGCGAAGGTGTTTTATCCGCAGGTAGCGCTGTGTACCGACAACGGCGCGATGATTGCGCATGTAGGAGCGTTGCGGTTGGCAGAGGCGACGCGGGATTACGCGGTCAATGTGCGGCCCAGATGGGCGTTGTCTGAATTGCGTCCGGTCAATCTGTAGGAGGGGGTCCACCCCGACCTGATTGCGCTGAGGATGCCGTGGTCGGGGAGGAACCCTTCCTACAGAACCCAAATCAGCGCTTTTTGAAACTGCCCTCTTCGCCAGAAACCAGCCGCGCGATATTTTCTTTGTGCCGCCAGAACAGCAATGCTGCCATCAACAACGCTGCGTAAAAGAACGGCCCGATGCCCATAAACAAATAAGCCAGTATCGGCGCGCACGCACTGCCGATCAACGCCGCCAGTGACGACACACGCGTCACAGCAAACACCAGCGCCCAGATCAGCGTGAGGCCCAAACCGATGCGCCAGTCCAGCGCCCACAACACGCCTGCTGCGGTGGCAACGCCTTTGCCGCCTTTGAAACCGAAGAACACCGGCCACAAGTGCCCTAGAAACACGGTGACCGCAACGAGCGCGACGCCCCCCGCAGTGATGCCAAGTTGTGCCGCAAAAAACTTCGCGAGCAACACCGCGATGACGCCTTTCAGCGTGTCGCCGAGCAAGGTGAGGATCGCCGCTTTTTTGCTGCCGCTGCGCAACACGTTGGTCGCGCCAGGGTTACCACTGCCGTAGCTGTGCGGGTCGGGCAGTCCAACCGCGCGACTGACAATGACGGCAAATGACAGCGAACCGATCAGGTACGCGATGACGGCTGCGATGACATCAGCTAGTGTGAACACGAAAACATCACCTCCCCCCGGAAGCCGTCTCTAGAATGAGATCAGTGTAGACGAGGCAGGCAGGAAATTTTTCAAATTGGACATCATCTTCATTCGCGGCTTGAAGTGCGAAACAACGCTCGGCGTGTACGACTGGGAGCGCGTGTCGCTGCGCCCCGTGTTGCTTGATCTGGAAATTGGAGCGACTTCGCCTGACGCGTTCGAGCATGACAGCACGAAGGGATTGATGAACTATGACGGCATCTCGAAACGTCTGACTGAGGCGCTGAAAACCCTGCATTACAAAACGGTAGAACGACTCGCCGAACACGTCGCGCACGTCGTGCTCAGAGAATTTCATGCGCCGTGGGTCAAGGTGACCGTCGGCAAACCGGGCGCGGTGAGAAACGCTGCGATGGTGGGCGTCACGCTAACGCGCGGCACAAAAACATAATATCGACACCGCGTGATCGGCGCGGAACGCAGCGCTAGAAAAACGTCAGGCTGCCTTTGCCCTCGCCCTACGCGCAACGTAGGTCCCGATGGCAACCACCGTTGCCGCGCCCATGAGGCCCGCCCAGACATGCGCGTCGGTCAGCTTGTCGAAAAAATCCTTGTCGGCAGGATCAGTCACGAACATTTCGCCCGCGAGAAACCCCAGCAAAGCCGCACCCATGGTGATGATGATCGGGAAGCGATCCATGACTTTCATCAGCAGTGTCGAACCGAAAATAATGAGTGGAATGCTGACGGCGAGGCCAATGATCAATAGCGGCGTGTTGCCCTTGGCTGCGGCTGCAACAGCAATCACGTTATCCAGACTCATGACGAGGTCCGCGATCAGAATGGTGCGCACCGCAGCCATCATGCCGTCCTTCACCTCTGTGTGCTCGCCCTCACCCTCATCGCCTCCGTCGGCCAGCAACTGCACTCCGATATAGACCAGTAAAAAGGCGCCTACGATTTTCAAATAAGGCACTTGCATCAGCTGCACCGCTACCAGCGTCAGAATGATGCGCATTACGATGGCCGCCGCCGAGCCCCAGAAAATAGCTTTGTTGCGCTGCGATTCAGGCAGGCGGCGTGCGGCCATGGCGATGACTACGGCGTTGTCGCCCGAAAGCACAATGTTGGCGAGAACGATGGAGCCAAGCGACGCCCACCAGAGTCCAGAAAAAAGTACCAGATCCAAGAATTTCCCCCTTATGAATGGAACAGCAATTCTAGGCAGCCAGGCTGTCGGCTCGCTGCGAAAAATCGATCATCTTTTTGCCGAAAATCCCGTGCAATGGGCGGTAAGGCCGGATTAAATCCGATATCGAGTATCGCGCGTTTACGGCGTATAGCCCAGATCGACTGGGCGTTTCAGCCAAAAGCTGTTGCCACGCTTACTTTTCGGTGTCGGTCAGGCCTTTGACGAAGCTTTTCTGCATCGCAATGATCACCAGCACGGGCGGGATCAGGGCGAGGATGGTGGTGGCCATCACGATGTGCCAATCGGTGGGCTCTGCGCCGCCGCCGATCATTTTCTTGATGGCCACAACCACCACGTCAAGCGTGTTGGATGTGGTGATGAGCAGTGGCCACAAATACTGATTCCAGCCGTAAATAAACAGGATCACAAACAGCGCGGCGATGTTGGTTTTTGAAAGCGGAATCACGATGTCTTTGAAGAAGCGCATCGGCCCGGCGCCGTCGATTTTTGCGGCCTCCACCAACTCATCAGGAATGGTCAAAAAGAATTGTCGGAACAGTAGGGTTGCGGTCGCCGACGCGATTAGCGGCAACGTGAGTCCGGCGTAACTGTTGATGAGATTCAAGTTCGTTACCACCTCGTAGGTCGGCAAAATGCGCACTTCCACCGGGAGCATCAACGTGATGAAAATCATCCAGAAAAAAAGCATGCGACCGGGGAAGCGGAAGAACACCACCGCATACGCTGAAATCAAACTCACGCTGATTTTCCCGAAGGTCACCACCAGGGCGACGATCAACGAATTGAACAACAGCGTCGACGCCGGTGGTGACAAATAGGTGCCCGCCGAGCCCTTCGACCATGCGGCCGAATAGTTGTCCCACAGGTGCGCGCCGGGCGTCATTTGCATCGGCACCTGCGCGATGTCCTGCGGCAGCAGGGTTGACGCGACGAACGTAACGTACAGCGGAA
>JANXNO010000026.1 GCA_025354075.1 Burkholderiales bacterium
CTGCCGCCGACGTTAATCGCTGGCGCCGCCCCAAACACGATTGTTTGAGCGGCTTCGTTCACGACCACTGTCGCGCTCACTTGTGCCGCAACGTTGTAGTTCGCGTCTGCTGCCTGATTCACTGCGACGACGCAGTTACCCGCGCCGGTGTAGCTCAGGCTCGCACCCGCTAATGCACACGGGCCAGAAGTCAAACTAAACACCAGCGGACTGGTGCTCGCTCCTGCAGTCGCAATTAACGTTTGCGCTGCTGCACCAAACACCACCGGCGTCGTCGGAGTAAAGCCAGTGATAGTTTGACTCGCTTTACCAACGCCAATCGTCTGCAAAACCTGGGGCGCAGCGTTGTAGTTGCCGTTGCCGGGTTGATCCGCCGCGATGATGCAGTTGCCTGCCGCCAGCGCAGTGACGGTCGCAACGTTGATCGCGCAAACCAACGGCGTTGTGCTGGTGAACGTCACGGCATTGCCCGACAAACCACCCGTCGCAGTCACCGTTCCTGCGCCACCCACTGCAACGCTGGGTGTTGTGCCGAACACAATGACTTGATTCGCTTTACCGACAACAACCGTAGCGTTCAAAGGCGCTGCGGCGTTGTAGTTCGCGTCACCCGCTTGGTTCACGGCCACCACACAGTTACCCGCCCCGGTGTAGATCAAACTCGCACCTGTTAACGCGCATGGGCCAGAGGTCAAACTAAATACCAGTGGACTGCTGCTAGCGCCCGGCGTTGCCGTCAGCGTCTGCGCCGCCGCTCCAAACACGACTGGTGTCGTCGGCGCAAAGCCCGTAATGGTTTGGCTCGCCTTGCCTACGCCAATGGTTTGCAGCACTTGTGGTGCGGCGTTGTAATTGGTGTTTCCCAACTGATCTGCCGCGATGATGCAGGTGCCTGCGCTGAGTGCGGTCACTGTGCTGCCACTGACAGTGCACACGGTGGGCGTGGTGCTAGTGAAGTTGACAGGCGTTAAGCCCCGGTTCGACGAGGCGCTCACGGCGCCCGCGCCGCCTACGTTGATGCTTGGGGCCACACCAAACGTCAGCGTTTGGCTGCCTGCGCCAACGCTGACATCCTGGTTGACTTGCGTTGCGGCCTCGTAGGTGGCGTCGCCCGCTTGATCGGCCCGTATGCGGCACACGCCCGCGCCGATAAAACTCACGGCGCTGCCAAAAAGTGTGCAGACGGTGCTGGAGGTGGCGGCAATTGTTAGGCTGACGGCGAGGCTGGATGTAGCGCTGGCCGTCACTGTGTAGCTTGCTCCGTTGACGACTGCGCTACCTGGTGTCGTGGAGGTAAAGCTGATGGTTTGTGCGGCTTTGACGACGGCGAGGCTTTGCGAAACCTGCGCAGCGGGCGCGTAGTTCACACCGCTGTAAATGCCGCCATATTGATTAGCATTCACGGTGCATGTATTGCCTGCTGTTGCGGTACCGGTAAGTGTGATTTGGCCGGTGCTGGCGTTGACCGTACATACGCCAGGCGTGCTACTTCCGTAGCGGATGGGCCTGCCGGAGTCACTGGTGGCGCTAAAAGTGGGGCTGGTGCCGAGGGTGAGCGTAGGGGGAGTGCCGAAGACCAGGGTTTGCGCGGTGGTGATCAAAGGGTTCAAGGACTGTCCGCCACGGATCAATCGAACTTGCAGCGTGCTGCGTTGATCGACGCTGACGGCTGCGCCGAAGCCGAAGTAGACGTCCCACGCGTTGCTCGGATTGCCGGCGTCGGGCGAACTCGACCACACGGCCACGCCCGCGGTTCCAGGAAATACGGTGCGGTTGATGGTGGGTATTGAGTCAGGCGGGGACAACGCGGCGCAAGCAGCAGGCACCAATGTCAGCAGCTCCTCCCGTGTCGGGGCCCGCCAGTCGTCATAGCCCAAGTCAGTGCTGTTGAGCCCTGCAAGCCCGGCGTTGGCGAAGTTCAAGTAAGTTGCCGTGCCCGTTGCGCAGCCTGCACCGCTTTTACCTTCGACGCATTGCTTCCACATGAGCTTGGTGTTGCCTGCTAGCCCGGTGCTGGTGTCGATCACCGAGCCGTCGGCGGCGTTAACGATGTAGCGACTGTCCGGGTGGGTTGCGTCCCAGCAGGCGGCGATGGCGGTGCTGGCTGCGGCGAATTGCAACGTGGTGGCCACCAGCGCGGTCAATGCAGTCCGTGCTGTGCGGCGTGCGCGCAGAGTAGAACAACCGTTGGTTTTGGCTTGCTTCAGTGACATGATCGGTTTCCCCCGGATAACTGAAAGCGGCACAACACCGCAACTGCGCGGGATGCTCTACAGAATCGTCTGATCCGTCCATACCTAAAACTAGGTATTTTTGGGGTGAGTAGATGATCAGCTTTTTACTGAAACCCTTGTTTAATATGGGCTTAGGCACGTTAACAGCCTAAACCCGACTTTTTGATAAAAATTAAGGTAAGCCCATGTAGTTAGGGCGTTTCACGAAAAAGGTGTTCGCCGAAAATTTGCCTTTTCGCCATTTCTACGAACGCCCGGCAAACGTAGCGGCGTTAAACCTGCAAACGAACAATCGCCACCACCGTTTTGCCCGGCGAGGAGTCCACGCGCAATTGCCCACCGAGTCGCAGCGCACGGGATTGCATGCTTTTCATGCCCGCGCCGTGTCCCGCTTCGACGCCCAGTCCGCGCCCGTTATCGGCGACTTCGAGTTGCAGCGCAGCGTTGTCGCGTCGCACTTTCACGTTGACGATAGTTGCGCCGCTGTGCTTCATCACATTGGTCAGCGCTTCCTGCAAAAAACGCAAAACATCGAGCGCCCGTGTGGGTGGCAGTTTGAGCGTGTCGATGCCATCTATGTCCCAAACGCATGCGATGTCTAATGCGTCTAGCAGACGGCTCATCCGATGACGAATCGGGATCAGTTGCTCGCCAAGATTGCTGTCGCTTTCGGCCTGATGCGCCGAGCTGTCGATGATCAAGCGCAGGTCGTCGCGCAGTTCTTTCAGCAGCCCGAGCAGATACGGCGCAGAGGCATTCTGCGGCGCGTTTTCAATCGCGGCGATGCTGCCCATGAGCGTGCCGCCGAGGCCGTCGTGAATGTCGCGCACCAGGCTCAGGCGTTCGCCGATGCGCGCATGCGCCATCTCGGTGTCGTGCTGTTGTCGCAGGTTGATCGCCAGCTCGTCACGCGCCGCGTTGACTTCGCCGCGCAGTTCGTTATTGAAATTTTCGATGCGTTGCAGGCTGCGTGAATAGCGCCAGCCCAGCACGCAGGCGACGGCAACCGTAGTGATCGTTGTGCTGATGTCGGAGAAGTAGAAATTACTGCGCAAGACGCCAGTGAACGCGAGCATGTCATGCACTGCCGCCGGGATATAGATGAACGAGGTCAACGACAGAATGCGCTGATCCACCTGTTTGCCGCGCCACGCAAACACGATGAGCACAGCGGCGGCCAGAATGATCACCAGGCACGCGAGCAAAGTTAGCAGTCCGCGATGCAGCGCCATCGACTCGTGCGGCGTGAGTAACAACCCAATCATCGACGCCGCAATCAGCAGCCATAGCGCACGTTCAAAACGCGGAAAGCGCCGGTCGCAGAAGCGGATGACAAAGATGACGTTGAGCACCGAAAACAGCAACACTAAGCAGGTGCTCGCGGTTTGATAAGGCTCGGTACGGGTGAATGGCCACGTGCTCGTCGCGATCTGGTTATAGGTATAGACGAACCACACCAGCATGCTCACACCGTACCACCCGAACGCCACCTCGCGCCGCCGCATCAGCCACAGCACGAGGAAAAAGCTACCCAGCGTGGCAGCTATGGCAATGCCAAACACTTTGCTGTCGTGGCGCAGAAACACTTCCCATTCGTGCATCGCCTGCACGCTTGCGACTGGCCCGACCGTAATCGGCCCGAGGCCCGGTTGATAGGCTGCCAGCCCTGACACGCGCACCAATAACTCGTTCTTTCCTGAGCGCAAAACTGGCGGGGCAAGAACCCAAAAGCGAGGCGTGTTCCACGCCCTGGTTAGTGGATCAACGAGGTTCAAATCGCGATGCAACAGCGTGCCGTTGACCGACACTTCGCCCGCCATGTTGAGGTATTGCAGCGCTAGGCCAACGGGTTGGGAGCCGTCCGCTTGATCCCACTCCAGCCGATACCAAACGACGCCGTCAAACGTGGGCCAGTGCGTCGTCCAGATGTCCGGGATAGTCACCGTTTCCCAGCCGTCAACGGGTGGCGCGTTGGCGCTCCAGTCGGAGCGCACGGCCTGAGCGCTGGCGAGGGTGATTGTGGCGTTTGTCTGCGCACCGACGGCGCCTGCAAACAGGCAACCGAGCATCGCCAGAACGGCTGCTACCGCTATTGCACCAAGCCTAGCGAACGCGCTCGAAAGACCGCCTCGGTGCGGGTGGTGACATGCATTTTTCTGTAAATATTTTTGATGTGGCATTCGACAGTCAATCTGGATCGCGCCAGCTTTTCGGCAATTTCACGGCTGATCAGCCCCTGCGTGACGAGGCCAAGAATTTCCAGCTCGCGCGGCGTCAGCGGCTCCGTGAGATTGACGGGTGCTGCATCGCGGGGCGCGGCGACGGCAGGCTGCGTCAAAAGGCGCAGAATGTGTTTCGCCACGAACGGATCAATCGGCGCGCCACCGCTCTGAATGCTGCGCAGTGAGGCGGCGAGCTCAACGTCTTCGCGCTCTTTAAGCAAGTAGCCGACAGCGCCCGCATGCAACGCAGCCACAATCAAATCCTCAGTGCCCCAGGCCGACACCACGACGGCCGTGACCTGGAGATTTCGTGCTCGTAGCGGCGCGATAAGGTGAATGCCATTGCCGTCTGGCAAGCCGATGTCGATCAGAGCGAGGTTGAATGCGTGGGCACGAATCTGCGCTTCTGCGTCCGCAATGTTGCGCGCAAAATGGATGTCGCAGGCAGCGACGGCGAGCGTGGCGAGAACGTTGGCCAGTCTGGCCTGAGTCGGTAGATCGTCTTCAACAATCATGACCGGCGTCATTTTTACGACCACCGCAGAAAGGGTTTCGCTGGACAGCATGTATCGCGTGGCCCTGAATGTGTGCGACGGATTGTAACGGCGCATTTGCGGAGGGCCGATGCAGTTCCATCGATTCTTCAGCGGGCGATTGCTGACGCGTTTTGGTTGCATAACCAAGGTGCTTTTCGTGATTTGGTATATTTACCAAAAATGGCGATTAGATTCTCAATTCCCTGCTTTGCGGCACTCAAGCCCGATGCCTCGGCGCGCGAAAAAATCCTGACGGCGGCGTCGGAATTGCTCTTGAATGAGGGCTTCAGCATGTTGACGCAGCAGGCGGTCGCGGCGCGCGCAGGCGTTCGGCAAAGCCATGTGACGTATTACTTTCCGACACGCAACGACTTGTTGCGGGCGACTGCGCAGTTCGGCGTGGAAACGCTGCTGGATCCGATTGCCTCAATCGGCATTGCTGGTGACACGGGCGACGCGCCGTCGCTTGAGGCGTTCAGGCAGCTGTTGATGCCTGACAAAAGTGATCGTCAGTGGTTTCGCCTGATGACGGGCCTGTTGATTGCGAGCGATGAGGATGAATCTATCCGGCCCTGGCTGCACGAATTTGATGAGCGTATTCGGGAAAAGCTCGCCGCAGGATTTGCGGCCGTCGGCATCACGCTGACCGTGGATCAACAGCATTTCCTGCATTCAACGTTCATTGGCGCGCTGCATCTGGATATGCAGGAGCACACGGACGAATCCTTTGCCCGCGTCGAGCGCACTGTTGAGATGGCGCTGGATCTGGTGCTGCCTGCCTCGGCTCCCTCATCGCTTTTGACGCTGACCGAGCTGCCCGAAAACAATAAATCATCGTTACAACCCATCTCCAATATCCAAGAGCGTCCGCTCCATAAGAGCCATGTCAAAACTGTTTGATTCACGACGAAGATCACGCGTGCTCCCCGTCACCCTCGGGCTGCTTGCGAGCGTCACACTCACCGCCTGCGCAGTCGGCCCGACTTACGCGCCGCCTGCTGTCACCAGCGCATCCGCATGGCAATCCCCGCTGCCGCACGACGGCAACGTGGCAGCACTTGCGAACTGGTGGTCGCGCTGGAATGATGCGACGCTGGTGGCGCTGATTGAGGCTGCGCAGGCGAGCAATCCGACGCTCGATCAAGCCGCTGCGCGCATCGCGCAGGCTCGCGCCGGGCAGACCATTGCTGGTGCGTCAGCGCTGCCCAACGTGAGTGGCAGCGCCAGTGCCAGTCGCGGCAATCTGGCGGGGCAAAGTCTGGGGCTGGGCACGCTCACGAGCGTTTCGGCATCAGCGCAGGCGGCGTGGGAAATTGATTTGTTTGGAGCGAATCGTCGCGGTCGCGAGGCCGCAGCGGCGCGCACCGGCGCACGTACGCTCGACTGGCATCAAGCGCGCGTTTCGCTCGCCGCCGACGTGGCGTCGACCTACGCCAATCTGCGCGTCAACGAGGCGCTGGCGGCCGGTTATGAGCGCGACGCTGCAAGCCGGAAGGAAACATCGCGATTGACGGGGCTCAAAACCGACGCCGGATTTGAAGCGCCTGCCAATGCTGCACTCGCGCGAGCTAGTGCGTCGGAAGCCGCAGCGCGACTCACCGCTCAGCGCGCTGAAGTTGACCTCGGCGTGAAGGCGTTGGTCGCGTTGACGGGCCTCGATGAGCCCGCGCTGCGCAACCTGCTTGCGGCCGGTCGGGCACAGTTGCAGACAGGTGCAAATTTGAGCATTGATCAAGTGCCAGCAACGGTGCTCGCGCAACGCCCCGATCTCGCCGCGAGCGAGCGTGAACTGGCCGCGCTGACTGCCGAAATCGGCGCGGCGGAAGCGGATCGTTATCCAAAAGTATCTTTGACCGGATCAGTCGGCTACAGCCTCGCACGCATCGCAGGCAGCACCGCGGGCACGACCACTTGGGGCTTCGGCCCGAGCATTGATATTCCGCTGTTTGATGCGGGTCGACGGTCGGCCGTGGTTGAGCAGACGAGGGCGCGTTACGACGAGTCGTTGGCAGGCTATAAGGCCGCAGCGATACGCGCCGTACGTGAAGTGGAAGAGGCGTTGACGCAGCTGCAATCGGCGAAGCTCCGTGCCCCCGACTTGCAGGCGTCGCTCGCCGGTTATCAGGCGTTTGAAAAGGCCGCACAGGCGCGCTTGTCGGTCGGCGCGGGTAGCGTACTTGAGCTTGAAGACGCTCGTCGCGCGGTGCTCGCAGCCCAGGTTGCTGTACTCGCGGTTGAGCGCGAACGCCTCGCTGCATCGATTTCGCTTTACCGCGCCGTGGGCGGCGGTTGGGACAGCACACAGGCATTCACACAAAAGCAGGTTTCGGAGAAGAACTAATGTTGAATTTCACACGTAAACAGATCGTCATTGCTACTGCGGCAGCAATGGGTTTTGTCCTCCTCGGTATTACCGCTGTTCGTGCAGACGATAAAAAAGCAGACGATAGAAAGGGCGCACCTGCAACGGTTGCCAAAGCGTCGTTAACCGTCACCACGACCAAAGCCACGCAGGCTGACTGGCTCGTCAAGCTGTCTGCAAACGGCAATATCGCACCGTGGCAGGAAGCCATTGTCGGTGCGGAGTCGAATGGCTTGCGTCTCGCGGAGGTGCGCGTAAACGTGGGTGATGTGGTCAAGCGCGGGCAGACGCTCGCACACTTCGCACCGGACACCGTGCGTGCCGAGCTGGCGCAACAAACCGCGAGCGTTGCGGAAGCAGAAGCTGCGTTGGCCGAAGCCGAGGCCAATGCAGCGCGAGCAAAAACATTGCAGGATTCTGGGGCAATGTCTACGCAGCAAATCAATCAATATGTCACTGCGGCTAAGACCGCTGCGGCGCGTTTGCAGGCGGCGCAGGCTGCGCGTGAAAGCGGCCAGCTTCGTGTTGGCTTCACGCGCGTGGTTGCGCCCGATGACGGCGTGATTTCTGCGCGTCTTGCCACTGTGGGTGCGGTCGTCAACGGCGGGCAGGAGCTGTTTAGATTGATTCGCAAGAACCGCCTCGAATGGCGTGCTGAGGTCACCTCAAGCGATCTCGCCAAAGTGTCGCCGGGGCAGACCGTGTTGGTGACCACGCCAACCGGTGTTCAGGTCAGTGGCAAAGTGCGAGTGATCGCGCCGACGGTGGACACGACGTCGCGTAACGCGATTGTTTACGTCGATCTCGCGAACAACGCAGCCGCGAAATCAGGCATGTTTGCCAGCGGCGATTTTTCGGTTGGTTCGGCGAAAGCGTTGTCCCTGCCACAGCAATCGGTGGTGCTGCGCGATGGCATGACGTACGTCTACCAATTGCTGGCAGACAACAAGGTGTCGCAACTGAAAGTTCAAACAGGACGGCGCATGGGGGACCGCGTTGAGATCACCGCAGGGCTCAAAGGTACGGAAACCGTGGTGGTCAATGGTGCCGCGTTTTTAGCGCAGGGCGATACGGTGCGTGTTGTGGCGGACGCCAAGTGATGCGCGCAACGTTGATTGCGCTTTGTAGGAGCGGCTTGCCGCGACCCGCGTTTGCGTTAAGTCCACGGGGTCGCGACAAGTCGCTCCTACAGCGCCGCAAGCCTCTCTCTTCCAGCCAAGTTTTAGGTTGAATTGAACATGAACGTATCCGCCTGGTCGATTAAAAATCCGATCCCGTCGTTGATGATTTTTGTCCTGCTGACGATGGCAGGCATCTTGTCGTGGCAGTCGATGAAAGTGCAGAACTTTCCCGACCTTGATTTGCCGACCGTCACCGTCGTTGCGTCGCTGCCCGGTGCCGCGCCCGGCCAGCTCGAAAATGAAGTTGCGCGCAAGATCGAAAACTCGATTGCCACGCTGCAAGGACTTAAGCACATCTACACCAAGGTACAGGACGGCGGCGCGACCATCACCGCCGAATTCCGCCTTGAAAAACCTGTGCAGGAAGCGGTGGATGATGTGCGCGCTGCCGTCTCGCGCGTGCGCGCCGACATGCCTGGAGACCTGCGCGATCCGATTGTCAGCAAGCTCGAACTGGCTGGCTCTCCCGTGCTCGCGTTTACCGTCGCGTCCGATCAAATGGATGACGAGGCGCTTTCGTGGTTCGTCGACAACACGCTGACTCGGCGGCTGTTGTCGGTG
>JANXNO010000284.1 GCA_025354075.1 Burkholderiales bacterium
AAACCCAGACACCTTACCAGTACTCAACAGTTCCTGAGCTTGCGAGGGAGTCCAATTGACCGTGCCGACACCAGTTTTTTCCATCAGCGCCTTTTCTAGCGCCCACGCACGATTGATGCCTGTCTGTCGACTGCCGGCTTGGGGCGAAAGGGAATCGCGAATTTTGTATCGCACCAGACACGGCTTACATCTAGCGAGGCCGCGTGGATCAACCCAGCCGATTGGGTTAGGCGCGTACTGCCGAAGATTTTCACCCCCGACAAGCCCAATCGGATCCCTCGAACAGAACCTCCCCTGATCCGGATCATAGTACCGGAACCGGTTGTACTGAAGCCCAGTTTCGGGGTCGAAGTATTGGCCTTGGAAACGTAGCGGTTGATGCGGCGTGGCTTCCGGTGTCGCGTCCGTTTGAAGCCATTCGACCTTGATCGTATTGCCCCACGCCTTGTAGCTTGCCGCCCACGTGATTTCACCCTGCTCGTTGGTGAGCTCTCGCGGGGTGCCGATCTGGTCGTTGTGGAAGTAGTGGACTTGCCATGTCTTTGGTTTGGTTTCTAGTGCAGAGGCTACTGCGTTTGTCGCTTGTTTGCTGACGGCAGTCGAGCTTGTTGTGTTGCGCACCGCATGGGTCGCAGGAATGGCGCGTCGTTGTCCCTTCGCGTAGGCCAGCGCGAGCTTGGCGTACATCTCGCGGCGCTCGTGCTGCATTTGGTCGAGCAGGCGGGTTTGCGTGGCGCGCGGGTTGTCGGTGTCGTCACCATCAACTTCATCCACCAGGCGCTTCGACGAGCTCAACGCGAACGGGTGCGGGGGCGGTGGCGCTGATTGATTGGCGTGTACCAACTGCGCCAGCGGTTCAAATGAATCAGGTTCGTACAGTTAGGTAATACGTCTGTCGTTACTTGTTTCTTCCAGCAGCCGATTGCCGTCCCACGTGAAGGCGATGGTGGTGACGCGTTTGCCTTCAACCGTACGCTTCAGGACGCGGCGGCCAAACCCGTCGTAGGCGTACTCGCTGCGGGTAATCGTTTCTAGGGTTTGGCTTTGACCTTGACCTGAGGCCTGCGCTTTCTTCCGCGTGACGCTGGCTTGCAGTTGGTGCTCAACATCCCATTGCAGGTGAATGACGGTATGTGGACTGGCGGATTGCCCAGTCGCTTTTCAATCAAGTTGCCGTGGCCGTCGTAGCGGTAGGCGGGGTTGGTTGAGTGGGTAGCGTTCGGTGTATCTGGGTTTGTGTTGCCGCCCTCACTGCTTGGCAACGGCACCACCGTGTGCGCCGGATCAAAGGCGAAGCGCTCTTTGAGGCTCGGTTGGTTGGCGGCGCTGCGCGTGGCGTTAAGCAGTTGGCCGAGCTTGTCGTAGCCGTAGACGGTGGTGCTTTTGCCTGATCGTCCAAGTTCAACCGTTTCGAGCAAATTGCCGCCCCGGTCGTAGCGGTGTTGGCGGTGGATCTGCGTGGGGGTGCCCTGTCCCTTGAGTGCTGCGCTGGGCCGGGCTCGCTGCTCAACGAGTCGTCCGACGGCGTCAAGTTGGTAGTGACTGGTGAGTTGCCCCTGCGTGCGCTCGGTCTCGCGGTGCAGACGGTCGTGTTCGATGTCCGAGATGAGTTGACCGTCAACATTGATCTGGTGCAGGTGACCAGAGCCGTAGTAAAGGTGGTTGACCGTTTCGCCACCGGGGAGGATGGTTTGCGTACGGTTGCCGAGCGCGTCGTACCGGTGTGTGAGGGTGCGCGCTTGTCCGTCTCTCGGGTCGAGACTGGTCTCGGTGGTCAAGCGGCCTGCGTCGTCCGTGACGCTGAGAGAACGAACGAGTAGGCAAAACCGTGTGCAGCGGTTGAACGAGAACGCGTAGTTAAACTACACCCGGTCAGCCGCGTGAACTTGAATTAAGTCCGAGCGCCCATCTGATCTGCATCGTCGGCATCTCTATCGCCCACCAAATACTCTAAAAAGCGCTCAAGGTCACGAAAGCATTTATAGTCTGCGCCAACGAAACGCCAGACCTCTGGCTCTTGACGTGTGTCACGCCAAACAAGATAAGTTTCCTC
Source organism: Burkholderiales bacterium (assembly GCA_025354075.1). Classification (GTDB taxonomy): domain Bacteria; phylum Pseudomonadota; class Gammaproteobacteria; order Burkholderiales; family Casimicrobiaceae; genus Casimicrobium. The sequence continues at coordinate 2,054 of JANXNO010000284.1, forward strand.
GACTTCTTCCATATCAAAACCGTAAATCGCACACTTGTCGGAAGCGACATTCGCTGGAGGTACATGATCCCAATTTTCGCGACGAAGCCGCATCGCCTCTACTAAATTGGTATCCGCAAACCATTCAGCAATATTCTCCAAACTCAACCAAGTTTGGCATAAATTTGCATTTTCCCAACGCCCCGCAAATTCGAAGCGCGCGCGCAACATGGGGCTAAGTGAAATGGATGACTTCTCATCGAGCGTCAGAATCTGCGCTTCAAGCAGTGGTGTCGCTGGGTGAAGAACTTGCGGCCCAAGCTCAGGCTCTTGGTCATTCATTTGTTTGAGTCGCCCAAGCAAACGCGCCATTTTTTTATTCTGTTCGATAGCCATATCAACATCCGCCCAATTCTGACACCAACTTTACCTTGTCGTACGTATACCCCCCGGGCAGCTTAGACACTATTCCGCCGACGTAGCTATTGGTTTCTTTAAGCTGCGCCATCCAGTCCTTAGGGATGGCGGACCCGCCCGCTGCAGCATCGGGAACGTGCCCTGCGACTTTTCCAGGTCCGCACTCACACCGCTTTGATCGTTTCCATTTTCTTGATTCCCGTTCATCATGCTCAGAGAGAGTTCTACGTTGCATCGAACCACCATTTCCTTGAATCTGTTTATTCCAACGCCCGGTGAAATCTTGAAGCTCCTTTGACGCTGCGGAGCCTGCTGGAAATTTGTCTTTAATACAAAGTGTGGTTCCTACCGTCTTGAATGCCACCGCCTCCAAGCCCCATGGATCGATGAACCCAGTGGGGTTCCGCGCGTAGCTATGAACGTTTTGTCCACCGACAAGCCCAATCGGATCCCTCGAACAGAACCTCCCCTGATCCGGATCATAGTACCGGAACCGGTTGTACTGAAGCCCAGTTTCGGGGTCGAAGTATT
>JANXNO010000300.1 GCA_025354075.1 Burkholderiales bacterium
CGATTTGCGGCCCAGATTCGGAGTCTTCAGAAGCTCCGTTTCGCTGCGCTGCACCAGATCGCCGATGTAGTGAATGTTTTCTGCTTTGAGGCAGTTGGCCGAACGAACGGTGAGTTCGAGGTCGTCCACTGGCTTGAGCAATACCGGATCGAACGACGCCGTAGCGCGCTCAAGTGCCGGCATGTCCGTGCCTTTAAGATCAGCAAACGCGGAGAGTTGATCCACGAGGATGCTGGCCGCGTAGCGAACCGCACCTTCAGGCTCAATTGCGCCGTTGGTCTCGATGTCGAGCACGAGTTTGTCGAGGTCAGTGCGCTGTTCAACGCGAGCCGATTCAACGAGGTAACTCACGCGCTTGACCGGGCTGAACGAGGCGTCAAGCAGGATCGAACCTACTTTACGATTGCCCGTTTGACCGGCAGCGGTACGAACCGTTGCAGGCACATAGCCACGACCACGCTCAACCTTGATTTCGAGCTCAAGTTTGCCGCCCTGGGTCAAGTTGGCAATCACGTGTTCCGGATTGACGATCTCAACTTCGTGCGACGACTCGATGTCGGCGGCGGTCACAGGACCCGCGCCTTCTTTTTTCAGCGTCAATACCGCGTTGTCACGGTTGTGCAACTTGATGACCACGCCTTTGAGATTCAAAAGCAGATCAACAACGTCTTCCTGCACGCCTTCCAGCGCGGAGTATTCGTGCACAACACCGCTGATAGAAACTTCAGTCGGTGCATAGCCCGGCATCGACGACAGCAACACGCGGCGAAGCGCATTGCCCAGTGTGTGGCCGTAGCCACGCTCAAAGGGCTCCATCACCACACGAGCGGATGATGGGCTGGTGGCATGTACCTCAATGTTGCGCGGTTTTAAAAAAGCAGTACTTTGCATACGCGTCCTTTACAGTGAGGGAATCGATTACTTGGAGTACAACTCGACGACCAAGCTTTCGTTGATGTCGTTTGCAAACTCACTGCGATCAGGCGCGTGCTTGAACGTGCCCTTCATTTCTTTGGTGTTCACGTCAACCCAGCCTGGGAAGCCGATGCGTTCCGCGAGTGCTACTGCGTCGATGATGCGCGCTTGCGCTTTCGACTTGTCGCACACGCTGATGACGGCGTTCGAACTGATGATGGCTGACGGGATGTTGCACATCGCGCCGTTCACCAGAATCGCTTTGTGGCTCACCAATTGGCGGGCTTCAGCGCGCGTGGAGCCGAAGCCCATGCGGTAAACGACGTTGTCGAGACGCGATTCCAGCAGTTTCAACAGGTTCTCACCGGTTGAGCCTTTGCGACGATCTGCCTCGGCAAACGTGCGGCGGAATTGACGCTCAAGGATGCCGTACATACGACGCAGCTTCTGCTTTTCGCGAAGTTGCAAGCCGTAGTTCGACATCCGTTGACCCGACTTTGCACCATGCTGTCCCGGCGCAGCGGCCAGTTTGCATTTGCTGTCGAGCGAGCGACGTGCGCTCTTTAAAAATAGATCAGTGCCTTCGCGACGCGAGAGTTTGCACTTGGGGCCTGTATAGCGTGCCATGTTCTTTTTCTCCCAGCCTACATGCGGCGACGTTTAGGAGGACGGCAGCCGTTATGCGGAACGGGCGTGACGTCCGAAATGCTGGTGACCTTGATGCCAAGTGCGTTGAGCGCACGAACGGCACTTTCACGACCTGGGCCTGGGCCCTTGATTTGCACTTCGATGTTCTTTACACCACATTCAACCGCAACCTTGCCAGCCGCTTCGGCAGCGATCTGCGCTGCGAACGGGGTCGACTTGCGGGATCCCTTGAAGCCTGCGCCGCCAGAAGTCGCCCATGACAGAGCGTTGCCCTGACGGTCGGTGATGGTGATGATGGTGTTATTGAAAGACGCGTGTACGTGACAAATCGCCTCGGATACGTTCTTTTTTACTTTTTTGCGTGCGCGGGCAGCGGACGCATTTTTGGTGTTTGCTTGAGCCATGATTTACTGCTTAGCCTTTCTTGCCTGCGATTGCCTTGCGCGGACCTTTACGCGTACGCGCATTGGTGCGGGTGCGCTGGCCACGTGCGGGCAAGCCTTTGCGATGACGGGTGCCGCGATAGCATCCGAGATCGATCAGGCGCTTGATGCTCATCGTAACTTCACGACGCAGATCGCCTTCAACGGCGAACTTGCTGATCTGCTCGCGCAGCTTGTCCAGCTCGGCATCGGTCAAATCTTTGACTTTCTTGTCTTGCGGAACACCGGCGCCGTCACACACTTTGCGAGCGCGTGTGTTGCCAATGCCGAAGATCGAGGTCATTGCGACCCAGGCGTGTTTGTGATTGGGGATGTTGACCCCGGCGATACGTGCCATAGATGGTCTCCTTCCCTAGCCTTGACGCTGCTTGTGACGCGGATCAGTACAGATCACGCGGACGACGCCCTTGCGGCGGATGATCTTGCAGTTGCGGCAAATTTTCTTCACCGAAGCGTTAACTTTCATGTGTCGTTTCCTGTCGATTCCTGTTATGGATTATTTAGCGCGGAATGTGATCCGCGCCCGTGACAAGTCGTAAGGTGTCATGTCCACCGTGACTTTGTCACCCGGCAAAATTTTTATGTAGTTCATGCGCATCTTGCCGGAGATGTGCCCTAGGACAACGTGCCCGTTTTCTAACTTCACTCGGAATGTCGCGTTAGGCAACATTTCAAGGATCTCGCCCTGCATCTGGATGGTGTCTTCTTTCGACATGCGTTTAGACTTTCAATCCACCTTTCAGGTTAGCTTTTTTGAGTAGCGAATCGTATTGCTGCGACATCATGTAGGCCTGCACCTGTGTCATGAAGTCCATAGTGACCACCACTACGATCAGCAAAGAGGTGCCGCCGAAATAAAACGGCAGGTTCCACGCGCTGATCAAAAATTCTGGAATCAGACACACCACGGTGATATAGATCGCGCCGATCAACGTCAAACGAGTTGTGATTTTTTCGATGTACTTAGCTGTTTGATCACCGGGCCGATAGCCAGGAATAAACGCACCACCTTTTTTCAGATTCTCAGCTGTTTCTTTCGGGTTGTACTGAATCGCCGTGTAGAAAAAGCAGAAGAAAATGATCAGAGCCGCGTAAACAATCATATGTATTGGCTGACCCGGCCCGAGCGCATTGGCTGCATCACGCAACCACGATGGGCCGACGCCGGGACCAATGAAACCCAAGATTGTCGGTATAAACAGAATCAGGCTCGATGCAAATATCGGGGGAATCACGCCGGCCATGTTCAGCTTCAACGGCAAATGTGAGCTTTGCCCGCCGTAGACCTTATTGCCTACCTGCCGTTTGGCGTAATTGACAAGCACCTTGCGTAACGCCCGCTCAAAGAACACAACAGCAGCTGTCACACCGACAATCAGCACGAACAAAAACAGCAGCTTCAAAATACTCAAACTGCCTGAAGCCTGCAAATCGAGCGTGTTTTTCATTCCCGATGGCAAGCCCGCAACGATACCGGCGAAAATCAGAATTGAAATTCCGTTACCCAAGCCGCGCTCGGTGATTTGCTCGCCCAACCACATCAAAAACATAGTGCCAGTGACTAACGTAACTGCGGTGATTACTCGAAATGACAAACCAGGATCAAGCACCAGGCCAGGCTGACTTTCAAGTGCAATAGCAATACCCACGGCTTGAAAAAAAGCGAGTACTAGTGTGCCGTAACGCGTGTACTGCGTAATTTTGCGGCGGCCCGCCTCACCCTCTTTTTTTAACGCTTCAAGCGTCGGCACAACTACCGACGCCAGCTGCATGATGATAGAGGCAGAAATGTAGGGCGTAATGCCCAACGCAAGAATCGAGAAGCGCTGCAAAGCGCCGCCCGAGAACATGTTGAACAATCCGAGAATGCCGTTTTGCTGCGACTTGAACAATTCTTCAAGCACAGACGCATTGATTCCAGGCACAGGCACGTGGGTGCCAATCCGGTAGACAATCAACGCACCCAGCAAGAACAAAAGGCGACGTTTTAGGTCGCCATATTTGTTGCCGGTTTTTTGAGCTGGGTTTAACGCCACGCGTAGTTCCTGATTAATTCAGACAAACAGCTATTACTTGGCCACAGCCGGGGTCTTCGCTTGAAGCTTGCCTTTAGGCGCTTCCGGTGTGTCGACAATCGTTCCGCCTGCAGCGATGATCGCTTTGCGTGCGCTAGCAGTTACTTCAACGCCGTTGAGCGTTACTGCAACCTTGATTTCGCCACCGCCAATAACCTTGACCATCTTCGCATCATTTGCGACCGCTTTAGCCGCTTTCAATGCCAACAGATCAACCTCAGCAAGACCGAGCTTGGCCAGAACGCCCAAGGTAATTTCCGCACGGAAGTCACGCATCAGCGAGGTGAAACCACGCTTTGGCAAACGACGATGCAAAGGCATTTGACCGCCCTCGAAGCCGATCTTGCGCGAAGCGCCCGAACGTGATTTTTGACCGTTGTGACCGCGACCGGCAGTTTTGCCCAGTCCGCTGCCCATGCCGCGACCGACGCGACGACGATTTTTCTTTGCGCCTTCAGCAGGCTTGATCGTATTGAGTTGCATATTTGCTTCTTCTTACAACTTAGGCGACAACGACTACGAGATGGCG
>JANXNO010000301.1 GCA_025354075.1 Burkholderiales bacterium
AGTGACCATAAATTTGCCCGTGACAATACAGGCGTCGACTTCTTAGCCATAGTCCAATAATCCGTGTGTAATCGATACATCCAATCGGCGGGTTTGCTTCTTAGTGGCTCCCGGCCCGACATACCGAGTTCGGTGCTACGCTTGATTCAGGACTTCAACATCCCGAAACCCACTCCTGCGCGCACTCGTATGAACGGTAGACTCATATTTTAGGTCGCCGGTTCCTGAAAAGCCATAGCTGACCACCATCAATTCGCTCTAATCCATGCGAAAACGCACTTATTAGGTGCATTTTCGCCTGATTCACTGGATTTGTGCGTATTTTTTGCTGCGGCGCATGTTGCGCCGCAGCAAGCGCCGCTTAAATCTCTTCGTACAGCGGCAGCGTCAAGAATTCCTCAAACGCGTCCTGCGTGCTCATCTCGGTAAAGATCACGGCAGCACGATCAAATTTGCCCTCGAAACCGCCCGCCTTAATCTTGGCAAGCTCCTCCGGAACCATCGCCTTGACCATCTCTGCGGTGACTTTGCGACCGTCTTCGAGCACGCCTTTGGGTGTGCGAATCCACTGCCACACCTGCGAGCGCGAAATCTCGGCGGTAGCTGCGTCTTCCATCAGGTTGTGAATCGGCACGCAGCCGTTGCCCGCGAGCCACGCGCCGAGGTAATGAATCCCGACGTTAATGTTCATGCGCAAACCGGCTTCAGTGATCGGCGCTTCCGGCTTGAAGTCGAGCAGGTTTGCGGCTGTGACCTTGACGTCCGGACGCTGTTTTTCCCATTGATTCGGCTTGTCGCCGAGCACGTCAACAAACTCCTTCATCGACGCTTCAACCAGGCCCGGATGCGCAACCCAGCCGCCGTCGTAACCGTCCGTTGCGTCGCGCTTTTTGTCGGCGATGATGCCGCCCATCGCGATGGCGTTTTTCTCGGGATCATTCTTGATCGGGATCAGTGCGCTCATGCCGCCTATGGCTGGCGCGCCGCGACGATGGCAGGTTTCCAGCAGCAGCAGCGCGTACGAGCGCATGAACGGCGCCGTCATCGTGACCTTGGCGCGATCCGCGAGGCAAAAGCTCTTGTCCAGCTTGAATTTCTTGATGCACGAGAAGATGTAATCCCAACGGCCCGCGTTCAAACCGGAGCTGTGCTCACGCAGCTCATAAAGCATCTCTTCCATCTCGAACGCGGCGTTGATCGTCTCGACCAGCACCGTCGCCTTGATCGTGCCTTGCGGTAAGCCCAGCTCGTTCTGCGTCATCACGAACACATCGTTCCACAGGCGCGCCTCTAAGTGACTTTCCAGTTTCGGCAGATAGAAGAACGGGCCGTAGCCACGCGCAATCTGCTCTTTCGCGTTGTGGAACATGAACAGCGCGAAATCAAAAATACCGCCATGAACACGCTTGCCGTCGATCAGCACATGCTTCTCGTCAAGATGCCAGCCGCGCGGCCGCACTTGCAGCGTGGCAATCTTGTCGTTGAGCTTATAGGTCTTGCCTTTTTGTTCCAGCGTCAGCGTGCGACGAATGGCCTTGCCAAGGTTGATCTGACCCTGAATCTGGTTGTCCCACGACGGCGAGTTCGAATCTTCGAAGTCGGTCATGTAGCTGTCCGCGCCAGAGTTGAACGCGTTGATCACCATCTTGGCGTCGACCGGACCGGTGATTTCGACACGGCGGCATTCCAGCGCTTTCGGCAGCGGCGCGATTTTCCAGGACGCATCATCACGAATGTGTTTAGTTTCAGCGAGGAAATCGAGTTTTTCACCTGCATCCAGGCGCTTGGCCAGCACGACGCGCGCCGCGAGTAATTCGTGACGACGTGCATCGAACGCGCGGTGGAGTTTGGCAACCAATGCCATTGCTTCAGGTGTCAGGATGGTGGCGAAATCAGCCGAGATCGCTGCGTTAATTTCAATGCCGGGGCCGTAGGTAGGAGAGCTCATGAGAAATGGAAAGCAAAAAGGGATAAACAACAAACAGGTTGTACCCGGCGGCGCAATTGCAGCCATCAGGCACAAAGAATCAGCAGAAAACTGGGGATGAAGCTACTGACCAGAATGCAAGGGCGCGGATCGCGCGGCCCATGACTCTCGTCATCTCACAACAGCATCAAATGTCATTTTAACGTCACGTGCACGTCATGCTGAATTCGCCGTCGCTGCATAATGCCGGGCCAGCAAATGCGGCACCGTAAAGGCGCACGGTGGCGAAAAAGCGGGGTGCGCTATGGATGCGCACGCTAGACCTCTATGCCACTTTTAATATCTTGACACCCGCTCTTTTCAATTTGTGACTGTCGACAATCCCCACATCACGCTAGATGAATTAAAGCGACTCACCGACGAGGTGCCCGTCATGCTGGCCTGCTTCGACGTGTCGACACAGCGCTGTGTCTATGCGAATTCACGTTACGCAAGGCTCGGCGGACTGACCCCGGAGCAGGCGGTTGGCAAGACCGTGACCGAAATCATCGGCGCTGACGCTGCCGCACGTATTCAACCCATGGTTGACCGCGTCCTGCGCGAAAAGGTGGCAGTGACGTACTCCCGTTCGCTACTCACGACACAAGGCGCTGAGCGCTGGATAGAGGTCAGCCTCATTCCCTCCGGCACACCTGAGGTGGATCGCACCTTTGTAATGATTTCGGACATCTCGAAACACCGTCACGCGGAAATGGAGAACCGAAAGAGTAGCGAGCGGTTACGCAAATTCATGGCGGCAAGCCTCGAAGGGGTTGCTTTCCATGTGGGCGGAATGATCACCGACGTTAATCCGCCACTACTAAAAATGTTGGGCTATAGCAGCGAAGATATGGTGGGTCACACCACCCTTGAATTCGTGCCGCTGCGTGAACATGCGCGAGTTCGCCAGGTGCTGACTTCTGGCGAAGAGCTCTCGTACGAAAGCTTTGCACGACACAAGGATGGACGCGTGTTGCCGGTGGAATACAGCGTTCGCGATTTTGACTGGGATGGCAAGAAACAGCGCCTCATCATAGTGCGCGATTTGTCAGAGCGTCGCGCAGCTGAAGAGCGAATTCGTTTTTTGGCACTTCATGATTCATTGACTGGGCTGCCTAACCGCGCGCAGCTTGATGAGCGACTCAACCACCTGATCGGCAGTGCACACAAGCGTGACACGCAATTCGCCGTGTTTTTTATTGACCTTGATCAGCTAAAGCGAGTCAATGATTCGCTGGGGCACAGTTTTGGTGACATGCTGCTTTCAGGTGTGGCTGAGCGCCTGCTCGAATTTTGCGAAGCTGCGGCGACCCCACACGGCAAACCCTGGCTTGCTCGCCTCGGCGGCGACGAGTTTGTGATTGTATTTCCGCAAGGCGCGCGAGTCGCCAGCGAAGCCTTCAGCCGCTCACTGCAAGCCACGTTTCAGATGCCAGTGGACACAATTGGGCGCAAGATTCGTGTCACGGCTTCAGTCGGGGTAGCCACCTTCCCGGACGACGGCGACACGCCGTCGCAGTTGCTCAAGAATGCCGATGCGGCGATGTATCTGGCCAAGGCTGCGGGCCGCGACACCACACGATTTTTTGATCAATCGATAGCTATCGCTGCTGACCGTGCGCTGATCATCGAGGATGAGCTCGATTACGCACTGCGAAACGACGAATTTGAGCTGTACTACCAGCCGGAAGTTTCAGCCGACGGCAAGCGAATAGTCGGTGTGGAGGCGCTGATTCGCTGGCGCCACCGTACACGCGGCCTGCTCGGACCCGACGAGTTCATCCCTATTGCCGAGGGCTTGCACTTGATCTTGCCGATTGGGCAATGGGTACTCGACACCGCGCTGGTGCAGGTGCCGCTGTGGCGAAAGCTCGGCTGGGCGGATGCGCGCGTATCGGTGAATTTGTCCACCAATCAATTTCGTGCGCCCGGATTTACCGACAGCGTGCTGCGCTCGCTGTCGCGCCTTGGGCTGGGTGGCGACTGCCTGGAGCT
>JANXNO010000363.1 GCA_025354075.1 Burkholderiales bacterium
TATATGGCTTTTACTCATCTACGCCCAATAGCGACGACACTTTCACGTAAAAGCTGATGGTGGAAAAAGTAAAAACCTGCTTGTCGCAATAAGCATCGCGAGACGCACAAGGCGCAGCCTATATTTTGGCAGCGATTGACAAATGATCACGCTCCGCTCAAAGCTGTCGCCAGTGATTTGATCGATTGCAAATTGTGCGCTGGCACAAACTTTGAAGCATGCGGCAACAGCGCTTGAATGCCTGCCGCACGCGGCGCGAATGCATCGAATCGCAACAGCGGATTCAGCCAGATCAATTGACGACACGATTTGCGCAAACGCTCCGCACTCGCCGCCAGCACGCTAATGTCATCGCGGTCCAGTCCATCCGTCAGCAGCAACACCACCGCGCCCTGCCCAAGCACGCGACGGCTCCAGCGCTGATTGAACTCACGCAGGCTCGCGCCGATACGCGTGCCGCCCGACCAGTCTGGCGCTGCGCTCGCCACCCGCGCGAGTGCAGCGTCTACGTCCTTGTGTCGCAATTGCCGCGTGATGTGCGTGAGCCGCGTGCCAAACAAGAACACTTCGACGCGTTGTTCAGCATTAGTCAGCGCATGAATGAAGTGCAAAAACATGCGCGTGTAGCGATGCATCGAACCGGAGATATCGCACAGCACCACCAGCGGCGGCGGCTTCACTTCAGGTGCTTTGCGCATCAGGTGAATCAGCTCGCCTCCAGTGCGCACCGTCTCGCGCAGCGTGCGACGCAGGTCAATGATCTGGCCGCGATTGACCGGTTTATGGCGACGGGTGCGGATGGGTTTGACAGGCAACGCGAAATCGCGGATTACGTCTTTCGCCAGCGCCCATTCGTCCGCGCTCATGCCCTCAAAGTCCAGCCGTTGAAACTTTTCGTTGGCGGAGAACGTCAGCGTCGCATCGAACTCCAGTTGATCGGGCTCCTGCGTCGGCTGCGGCACCTGCTCCTGTTTTTGCTGACCGTGCATCGCGTCGAGCAAACGCATCGGAGGCGGTGGAGGCGGCGTTGCCGTACCTCGTCCTGAAACCTCCGGCAGCAGCGCCGCCATCATCTTCGCCGCAATGTCCGGGTCGCGCCAGAACAAGTCGAACGCTGTGTCGAACAACACCAAGTGATCCACGCGCGACACCAGCACGCAACGCAACGCAGCCTTTAAGTCTGCTCGCGTCTCGATACCGGCGACCTCCACGCAGGCCAATGCATCCAGCGTCGAGCGCGTGCCCAGTGGCAACCCGGCATCGCGCAGGATGCGGGTGAAATGGATCACGTTAGTGGCGAGCATTCGTAGCGAATTGAACTAAGGCGCAGACTCTTCAAGCACGGTCTGCATGCGCGTGCGCAGCGCGTGAATGTCGTCCTGATATTTGAGCAATACGCCGAGGGTATCGTTGATGTTTTCCTTCGAGAGTTCGATCACATCAAGCGCCGTCAACGCACGCGTCCAGTCAATCGTCTCAGCGATGCCGGGCAGCTTGAACATATCTTCCTTGCGCACACGCTGCACAAAGGCAACGATCTGCGCAGACAGTCGGGCGTCAACACCGGGCACCTTGCGCTGCACAATCTCAAGCTCACGCGCTGCGTTTGGATAATCGACCCAGTAGTACAAACAGCGCCGCTTGATCGCATCATGAATTTCGCGCGTTCGGTTCGACGTGATGATCACTAACGGCGGTTCGGTAGCGGTGATTGTCCCCAGCTCTGGGATCGTGAGTTGGAAGTCAGAAAGCACTTCGAGCAGGAACGCCTCGAACGGCTCGTCCGCGCGATCAAGCTCGTCGATCAACAGCACCGGAGCCGCGCCCACCTTACCTTGCAGCGCTTGCAGCAGCGGGCGTTTGATCAGGAATTCATCGCCGTATATGGCGTTCTCGATGTGGCTATCTGTCGTGTGCTCCGAGGCTTTTATGGCGAGTAGTTGGCGTTGAACATTCCATTCGTACGCGGCCTGCGCGATATCGAGTCCTTCGTAGCATTGCAAGCGAATCAGCTCGCGACCGAGCGTGCTCGCGAGGACTTTCGCAATCTCGGTTTTGCCGACGCCCGCATCACCTTCAAGGAATAAGGGACGCTGCATTTTCAGCATTAGGAACACAGACGTAGCCAGCGCGCGATCAGCAACGTAATCGGCGCTGTCGAGGAGTTTTACGGTGGCGTCAATGCTGGTGGGTGGAGGTGTCGCGATCATCACTTATTTGGGGTGAAACTCGAAGGACATTTGAAGGGCAAATAGTTCAAATTGACGTCATTCTCGGCGAAGCCGGGAATCCAGAAACGTCGCAGTCGTAGTAGCGTTGGACAACATAAGAGCGTGGTAACGCACTGGATACCAGCCTGCGGCGAGTATGACGGCATTACTTTAGTTTGGTTGGAGCAGACTAGCGAGCATGCGTGAGCAGAAATACAAGCCCCGCCGAAGCGGGGCCAATGCGTTCAGCGACGGGCCAGCAGACTACTTCGCCGCCGTCACAGCCCGTCCAGCTATCACCGGAATCAAGTGCGCCCGGTACTCCGCGCTTGCATGCAGATCGCTGTTTAAGTTGTCCGCAGTCATCTTCACTGCATTACACGCAGCCGCAGTCCAACTAACTGCCAGCGCTTTCTCCAAATCCGTCGCGCGGAACGCGCAGGAGGCCGCGCCGGTGACTGCAACGCGCACGCCTTGGCTGCCTTTGCTCACAAACACGCCAACCAGCGCGAAGCGCGATGCGGAGTTTTTGAACTTCACGTAAGCCGCCTTTTCTGGCACCGGAAAACTCACTGCCGTGATGATCTCGCCCGGTTCTAATGCAGTTTCATACAAGCCAAGAAAGAACGAGTCTGCGGCAATGTTGCGCTTGTCGGTGTGAATGGTTGCCCCCAAGCCCAGCACCGCTGCCGGATAACAAGCCGCCGGATCGCTGTTGGCGAGCGAGCCGCCGATGGTGCCCATGTTGCGCACCTGACGATCCCCGATGCCGCCCGCCAAATCGGCGAGCGCTGGAATCGCTTTTTGCACGTCTGAGTTGGCAGCGACATCAGCATGTTTGACCATTGCGCCGATCTTCACCACGCCGCCCGAAACACTGATGCTTTTCAGATCAGGAATCAGCGACAAATCGATCATCGCGTCGGGGGATGCGAGGCCCAATTTCATCGACGCGAGAATCGATTGGCCGCCCGCTAAAAAGCGTGTGTCGCCGCCGCTTGCGGCAAACGTTGACGCACCGGCGAGGTCTTTGGGTTGATGCAGTTGAAATGAATTCATGATGGCTCCTTAGGCTTTCTGCATGGCACGCCAAACGCGCTCTGGCGTCGCAGGCATGTCGATGTGTTTAACGCCAATGGCGTCGGTCACTGCGTTGATGAATGCGGGCGGTGAACCAATGGCTCCCGCCTCGCCGCAGCCTTTCACGCCTAGCGGGTTGTGCGTGCAGGCAGTGACGTTGTTGCCGACCTTGAAGTTGGGAAAATCATCAGCGCGCGGCATGGCGTAATCCATGTAGGTCGCTGTCAACAATTGCCCACTTTCCGGGTCGTAAATGCAGTCTTCCAGCATCGCCTGCCCGAGCCCTTGCGCTACGCCGCCATGCACTTGGCCTTCAACAATCATCGGGTTGATGATATTGCCAAAGTCGTCCATCGCGGTGAACGCGCAGACCTCAACTTTCCCCGTTTGCGGATCGACTTCGACCTCGCAAATGTGACAGCCCGCCGGGTACGTGAAGTTGGTCGGATCGTAAAACGCATTCTCGTTCAGACCCGGCTCCAGCTTGTCGAGCGGGTAGTTGTGCGGCACGTACGCCGTGAGCGAAACGCTGGCGAAGGGCACTTTTTTGTCAGTGCCTTTTACTTTGAATTCACCGTTAACAAATTCAATGTCGGTATCGCTCGCCTCAAGCAGATGCGCCGCGATTTTCTTGCCCTTGGCGATGACTTTGTCGACCGCTTTCACAATCGCAGAACCGCCCACGGCTAACGAGCGCGATCCGTAGGTGCCCATGCCAAACAACACTTTGCTGGTGTCCCCGTGGTTGATGGTGACGTCATCAATCGGGATGCCCAATTTGTCGGCAACCACTTGCGCAAAGGTCGTTTCGTGCCCCTGACCATGCGAATGTGAACCCGTGAACACTTCAACCTTGCCGGTCGGATGCACGCGAACTTCGCCCGATTCAAATAAGCCAGCACGCGCACCTAAGGCACCCGCCACGTTTGATGGCGCAAGACCGCAGGCTTCGATGTAGCTTGAGTATCCGATACCGCGCTTCATGCCGCGCGCCTCGCTGGCTGCTTTGCGTGCAGCAAAGCCCGCCACGTCAGCCATCTTGATCGCGCCGTCAAGCGTCGCGTCGTAGTCCCCCACGTCGTACGTGAGGCCCACCGGCGTTGCGTACGGGAACGTGCGGATGAAGTTGCGGCGACGAATTTCCGCCGGATCCATCTTCATGTCACGCGCTGCGGTTTCCACCATGCGCTCAACAACATATGTAGCTTCGGGACGACCTGCGCCGCGATAGGCATCGACGGGCGAGGTGTTGGTGAACACGGCGGTCACTTC
>JANXNO010000370.1 GCA_025354075.1 Burkholderiales bacterium
CATGATCACCGTGGAAACAAGCGCACTCGCCGCGAGACTCGCACTCAACATGGCATCGCGAAACATCGCTAAACGAATCAGCGGAGATCGGGCGCTTTTCTCTGCAAGCACAAACAGGCCCATGCCGAGGGCGGCCGTTACCAGCAGCGCCGCGTTGAGCACACCAAAATGGCCGCGTCCGAGCGTCACGGCGAGCGCGTAAGCTGCAAGTGTGGCCGCCAGCAGCAGGGTGCCCGTGTGATCGAATCCAGGCGCACCGTTCGCCGATCTCTGGCGGTCAACGGGCAGGTAGCGGCGCACGAGCAGAAACGTCACGATGCCCAGCGGCAGGTTAACGAAGAAGATGGCCCGCCAACCCGGCCCTGCGATCAGCATGCCACCGAGCGAGGGGCCGAGCGCCGTGCCGACCGCTGACATCGTTCCGAGCAGCCCCATCGCACTGCCCGTCTTTGCCTTCGGGACGGTCTCAGCCACAAACGCCATCGTGAGGGCCATCATGATCGCCGCGCCGACGCCCTGAGCCGCCCGGGCGGCAATCAACAGCCCAAGCGTCGGCGCCATGCCGCACAGGGCGGATGCGACCGTGAATACGACAATACCCACCAGCAGCAACCGGCGACGCCCCATCAGGTCACCCAGCCGTCCGGCGCTGACGATCAACGAGGTGATGGCGAGGAGATACACGAGGACGACCCACTGCACGTCCTGAAACGTTGCGCTGAACGCCTCTGCCAGGGTCGGCAACGCCACATTGGCGATGCTGGTGCCGATTGACGACAGGAGCATGGACAGCGACAGGCAACGCAGCGCCCACCGAGCCGCAGGTGGCAACGGCGTAGATGCCGGGCCACCGTTGCTGGCTGCGCGTGCTTCGGCAATGATTGACTTGAACATGAATTCCTTTCCGGCGGCTCAAAATGAGCACTGCATGGTGTGCCGGAAGCGTAGTTCGTTGCGTCAGATAGCGGAAGACGCAGCATTTGCATTTTATTAGTGCACCAAACGCCACATCACAACAGAACTGCGCTAGTGTAGACACATGGCGATGCCCGATTTCAACTTGCTGGTCACACTGGACGCGGTGCTCTCGGAAGGCAGCGTTGCGGGTGCCGCCCGGCGCTTGCGGCTAAGCCCATCCGCGATGAGCCGGGCGCTGGCGCGATTGCGTGAGACGACTGGAGATCCGCTGCTGGTCAGGGCCGGGCGCGGTCTGGTCGCAACGCCACGAGCGCTGGAGCTTCGCGAACGGGTCGGTCAGTTGGTGCAGGACGGCGCATCGGTGCTGCGCCCTGCCGAGACTATCAATCTCAGGACGCTGGTGCGAACGTTCACGTTACGGAAGCGCGAAGGTTTTGTCGAGAACTTCGGGCCGGATCTGGTGGCGCGTGTCCGTGAGGACGCACCCGGTGTACGGCTCTGCTTTGTACACAAGCCCGACAAGGACAGCGCGCCCCTTCGCGACGGAAGCGTTGATCTCGAAACGGGCGTGGTCGGGCCAGCGATGGGGCCGGAGGTGCGTGCGCAGGCGTTGTTCCGCGACCGGTTCGTGGGCGTCGTACGCCTGGGTGAAGAGGCTCAAAAAACCGGACGCCATGAAATGGCGTTGAGGGAATGTAAATCAAACCGACTTCTTTTTTAATTGGTTAACGAATGACTGAGTGAAAGCCATTGGGGAAAGATTACCCAGCGCACTGTGTCGTCGTATCGTGT
>JANXNO010000428.1 GCA_025354075.1 Burkholderiales bacterium
GTGATGGGTATCGCTGCGCTCAACCCGTCCTACGCTTCCAACCCGAAGTAAACGCATTGCTTAAAACCGCGCCCCGACACTAAGACGCCACACGTTGTCGGAGGTGAAGTTGGTGTTGGGATCAAACGCCAGACGAACGAAGAATCGCGGCCAGTCGTAGGTGACTGTGCCGCCGACTTTTGCGATGCGTTGCCCGTCAACGAGGCCTCGCTTAAAGAGCAAATCAAGCGTCAGGCGCTCCTTGCCCTCAAGCGGCGTGCGCGAGGTCAGATGAAAGTGCTGCTGGTCGGGATTCTCGCGGTTGTCGCGAACGTACGTCGCGGCAATGCTCTGACCGGTCTCGGCGCGATAGCCGCCTGAGAGCATCCATGAATCGTTGGGATCAAAGTTGAGATTGAAGTAAGGGCGCAGATTGGTGCGACCCACGCCCGCACCGGCAAACCACGTGTCACCCGTCTCGATGTTAAGGCTGCCACCGACGAAACCGCCGGACGCCACCTGCACGGAGGGCTGAATGCGCACCGTCTCGCCAAAGGTTTTGTCCCAGCCGCCGCGCCATTGGTTTGCGTCGAGTTTGGGCGCGCGAAAATAGCCGACCCACACATTGCCATAGTCGGAGCTATGGCGCAGATTGACGTCGATACCGGTACCGTTTTCGCTAAATTTGTATGCGCCGAGCGTGAACTTGAAATCCGCTGATGGTGCGTCGTCTGCCATGGCTGCCGAAAGTGGCAACAGTGCAAGCAGCGTCGCTGTCATGTGTTTGGTGGTGCGTCCGATCATGATTGCCCTCTTTACCTTGGCGTATGCAGCGCAGTTTATCGCTCAATGTTGCAGAAAAATTTCACGCTCATGCAACCACTCGTTTTCTGTTTCCTCGCGAATGATAGTGACGCTGCGCATCAGGTCGCGAAAGGTCTCACGGGTGACGATGGCAGCCGCACGGCTTAACGAGTCAAACTGATTGGGTTGCAGCGTTTTGGCCAGGGTGATGTGTGGCGTGAAATCAAATTCAGGCCGCAAAAACTCTGCAAGTGGACCGCGATACAACCGGTCGTGAATTTCGATCATGGCGTCCGTCCCCACTTGCGATCCGACACCGATAAATTCATTCTGCGCAGACCAAAATCCGTGCATCACCACGGGAAAACACGGCCACAGGCGCAGCACCTTTTGCGAATGCGCTGCGAGCTGGTCCAGCGTCAGCCGCGAATTGAACGGGAAGACCAGCGTGACATGCGGTGCGAGGGCCTGAGCCAGCGGATCATGGGTGCCGCGAAAGCGGTCGATGACTTTTTGGTTGGCAAACTGCGGAAACCACACAATCGCCCGTCGCGGCAGCGTAGGACGCAGGATGTAGGTGAGTTTTTTGCTGGCCACGCTGTATTCATACCGCAGTGGCGCGTTGCCCAGCTGTTGGCGCGCTATCGCAGCGCTTGCAATTCGGCAATCGTGTTGATATTAGCAAACGCGGATTCGTCGGTAAACAGCACTTCAACCACGCGATGGGTCAAATACCAGGCGTCGATTTTGCGGCCACCGGATGCGAGAAATTGCGTGAGGCTGGGCAACAATGAGGCGCTGTACAGCGCGAATACGGGCTGCGCCTGATCCCCTGTTTTAGCGACGGCCAGTTCTGCGATGTTGTCCTGTAATGCCTCAAAGAGCCGCGCTACGAGGTCAGCAGGAAGAAATGGGGAATCGCACGGCGCGGTGACGATAAACGGCGTGGTGCACGCTTTCAAGCCCGCGTGGAGCCCCGCGAGCGGGCCTGCGAAGCCGCCGACCTCGTCGCTGATCACCGGCAGTCCGAACGCACCATACTCGCTAAGGCTGCGATTGGCGTTGATGATCAGCGAATCCACCTGTGGTGCAAGGCGTTCGATGACGTGGGCGACCATGGGCTTACCGCGAAATTCAACGAGGCCCTTGTCGCGCGACTCCATGCGGCGACCCATGCCGCCGGCGAGAACCAAGCCCGTAATCCGGTTCATGGTGAGGCCTTGGCGACTGCGGCGTCAAACACAAACCGCCCCGGATCGTTGAACAGCAAGAAATGTTTGTTCACCGCGCGGCCAATCATCGTCATACCCACCTGTTTAGCGATCTCGTAACCCATTTGCGTAAGGCCTGAGCGTGACACGAGGAAGGGCACGCCCATCTGCGCGGCCTTGATGACCATTTCGCTGGTGAGCCGTCCGGTCGTGTAGAAAATCTTGTCGCCGCCGTCCACGCCATCGAGCCACATCATCCCGGCAATTGCGTCGACTGCGTTATGACGACCCACGTCTTCCACGAAATACAGCAGTTCGCAGCCAGTCTCGCTGTTCGAGGCGAGCGCACAGCCATGCACCGCCCCGGCCTGTTTGTAGATGGTTTCGTACTTGCGAACAAGCTCTGCCAGTGCGTACAGCGTGCTTTGCTTCAGACGGCCATCGAGCGGTAGTTGAACGTCGTCAATATTTGCCATCAAATCGCCGAACACCGTGCCGCTGCCGCAGCCCGTGGTCTTGGTGCGATGCGCCATCTTTTCGTCGAGATTGATCAGGCCGTTCTTCGTATAGACAGACGCGGCGTTGACGTCCCAATCCACCTGCACGGCGACGATGTCCTCAATCGAATCGACCAGCCTCTGGTTGCGCAGATAGCCCAGTACCAGCGCTTCCGGCGCGGCGCCGAGCGTCATGAGCGTGAGGATTTCGCGCTTGTCGACGTAGACAGTGAGCGGGTGTTCGCCCGCGACGAACGCCCTGCCCACCGCACCATGTTCGTCAAGCGTCGCAACCTCAAAGGTGGAAGGACGAGCGCTCTCGGTCAATTGCGGGCGGTAGCGCGATTTGGCGTCGACTTGGCGAGTTGATTGCAGCATGAGCTGATGTTAGCGAGGGGGCTCAGGGCGTCGCTGACCGCGTGCAATAGTAGATATGGCTTTTGTCTGTAAGCCCTGTTTATTTTGGGCTTAGATGCTATTTAACTAAAAAGTCGATAAATGCTAAAAATAGTGCCTGTGCCCAGCATGAACGGCGCTTTATCAAAAAAGCTGTATCTAACCGGACGCTGATTTCCCTTCTTGCTGAGCGCGCTTGCCGCATGTCAGCGCAAGTCCGTAAGCCCACACAAAAGCCGTTCTCCGCCGCCCCATCGCGTTGGCAGCCTGTTTTTTTTGTTTTCCGACACCAACCGCCCCCGTTCCCGGTGCTATGCCGTTAGCGCAACGTGTGTGACAATCGAGACAAATAGATATGTTGGATGGCGTATGTTGGACAAAGACGGCTTTAGGCCGAACGTCGCCATTGTGATTACGAATCACAAAAACCAGGTTTTTTGGGGAAAACGGATACGTGAACATTCTTGGCAGTTTCCGCAGGGCGGAATTAACCCAGGCGAAAGCCCAGAAGAAGCCATGTATCGCGAGCTCCATGAAGAGGTTGGGCTACGGTCGGAACATGTAGTAATTCTCGGACGAACGAGGGACTGGTTGCGCTACGAAGTGCCATCAACCTGGGTCAAACGAGAGTGGCGGGGAAACTATCGCGGGCAAAAGCAGATCTGGTACTTGCTGCGTCTGGTGGGTCGCGACAGCGATCTGAATTTGCGCGCAGATTCGAAGCCTGAATTTGATGCGTGGCGCTGGAACGACTTTTGGGTCGATCTGGACGGCGTGATCGAGTTCAAGCGGGATGTGTACAAGCGTGCGCTCAACGAACTTGAGCGCTATTTGCATCATGGCAAAGCGTTGTCACGACGGGATCGTCTTTACGGCGGAACGGTACACACGCCGCCGGACGATTACCAGTTGCAGGAACCGCAGATTGAATGAAAAAGGCCGCGAAAGCGGCCTTTTTCTCATGTGGTGATTAGCGCCTAGAACCGACCACGCATCGCAGCCCCGGTGCCCGCAACCGCAGCAACAACCACGCCCATGATGATCGCGAGCACGATGTAGCACACGATGATGAGCGCCGTGTAGCCAATTGACTTGTCCTGCGGATTTTTCATCAATGGTGAAAGACCAATGTAGAGCAGGTACAGGCCATACAAACCGGCGATGATGCCCAGCACGCCGAGCAGCGGCACCAGTGAAAATACACCGGCTAGCCAAACCGGAGTGGACGAATAAACGACGAGTTTCAAAGCCTGAACCGGATCCTTTTGGCCGTCAAAGGTCGGTGCCAATGCGGTGACAATGAGCGAGACCACATAAATGACCGCGAGGCCCAGCACGTAGCCGAGCACCAGTTGCACCAAAGCCGCGCCAACACCGGTGCGAATGGTGCCAACAATGGGCAGCGACACGCCGATTACGGTCGACCCGATAAAGCCGCAAATCGCGGGAATCGCCGCCAGAATCATCGCGTAGCCCACATACAACGACTTGACGTCGGTAGTTTCTGCCGCGATCTTTTCCCATTCTGTCTTTGGTGAAAGGACGATGCCTTTTACGCGCTCAATCAACTTCGCAAAATCCATTTATTGTCTCCCCTGATAAAAAAAGTGTGTCGCAGATAATGACGAAAAGGATGCTCCAAATGCGACATCCTGCTCGGCAGGTCATCGCGCCCCTTGCCTTTACGCAGCGACGCGAGTGTATGCCCGAACATGTCTACGTGCCAGTCTCACTTTGCCCCGTTCGTCGCAATTGCATTGCCTTCCGCATTGATCTGCGCGAACTGCACGCTGACTTGATTAGCCTGCTCAGCGCTACGCGACGCCCATGCCACGCGGCTCCCGGATGCGTTGATTGCCGCGTTATCGATGCTGCCGCTAGCGACACGCACGCGTCGTTGCGTCGCAAAATCCGTCCAATCGAGCGATTGCCCCGACGCAACCTGCGGGTCAGATGCCTCGAAGTTGTGCAACACGCCAAAGCGACCAGTGACAGAAAGCTGCCGCAGGCGAACCGTTCGCGCCGCAGAGATTGTGTATACAGGCGTACCACCAGGCCAGCGCGCCACCGACAGCGTGTCTCCACGGTAGCGTTTGACCCATTGGGAGCCGGGCACGAAGGTCGTTTCGCCGTCGGTCATCCACGCCGGCATGTTGATCGGTGCAAGGGTCGGTACGCGCCACGCAGTTGCGCCACCATCGCTCAAATCGAAGTTGACGATACTGCGACCATCGGGCGCGAAGCCCATTTCCACGTTGCGCCCGATTACGGCACGCGCCAATACTTTGTCATTTATTGCGCGCCTTATGGGCGTCCCATAAAGGCGCAATTCACCTGGCGCATCGGGCAGCCGGAGCGCAACCGCCACGAGTTTTCCATGCACGTCGGCATCCATCACCGCTCCCTCTATCTTGATGCGACCAAGCAAGCGGCATGTTGATGGCGAATACAGGCGCAACTCCGGTGCTGGCCCCGCGACGCGTTCGACGACGGTTTTACGATCAAACGAAAACGACGCTGGTGAGCTGATTCGGCACAGCAAAGCAGGTGTTACCGCATCGCGTTGCCATCGATAAATGCCGGGCTCGACTGCACTGGGCGCACTGATCAAAATGACCAGCGAGTCGTCGGCGGCAAACTGCACGTCTACCAGTTCACGCGAGTTGACCGTCCATGCCGCACTCGATGTGGCAAACAACAAAATAATGCCTGCGATGGCGCCGCGAAAAAAGACCGATTCGACCGGCAATAAAGCGGCGTTGCTGGCGCGTCCCCCTGCGCAATCGGCACCGATTGCGCGGGGACTACGCAAGCTCAATCAACACCGGCTGATGGTCCGACACCTTCGTGGCCTGATCAACCTCCAGGCGCTTGAGATGCGGCGACAACGTATCGCTAACAAATAAAAAGTCACAGGCAATCGGCACTGGGCCATAGCGGCGATCATGCAGACGAAACGTTGCCGCATGAGGCCGGTTGCCGTTCAAGGTTGTCCATGCGTCCTGCAACTGGCTCGCGCCGGCTTGCGGCGATTGCAGCAGTGCATATTCGTCGCTGGTGGGTTCAAAATTGAAGTCACCGGTCAAGATGCAATGCGCCGTGTGCGGCTTCGATTGAAACGGCCCGCCCGTGTCATCTAGCAACGGCGGGTGCGCAGCAAGCGCACAGCCTTGCCCATGCAAGCGCAGCAACTCATGGGTCTGTGCCATGCGCATTGCAGGCGAATAAAACTCCAGATGGGTCGTCATGAATCGCACTGGGCCGAACTCGGTCATGACGGTGGCACTGGTACACATGCGCGGCATACTGCGCAAGCCGTCGGTGGATGCGTCCGCAGGGTAGGGCAGCGCACAGTGCTGCACCTGCGCCACGGGCAGGCGAGAGGCAATGAGATTGCCAAAGCGTTGACGCGATTTGCCATCGGGCGCGAGTTCATCGACGGCAGCCCCGAAGAACACTTCGAAGCCCGGCAGCATCGACTTTAAAATCGCCGGCTGATCGTGTGATGCATTACCCTCAAGTCGCGGGTAATTCACC
>JANXNO010000502.1 GCA_025354075.1 Burkholderiales bacterium
GTGTGTTCGACGATTGCCAGGACATTGTCAAGGCGGTGTCGAACGATCTCGAGTTCAAGCGCGCCTACTGCATCGGCACCGTGAATTCGATCAACTGGGGTCGCATCTCCGCGCAGATCGTTTACTACGTGCGCGGTTATCTCGCTGCCACAACCAGCAATTTGCGGAAGGCGTCTTTCGCCGTGCCATCAGGCAATTTCGGCAACATCCTCGCGGGCCACATCGCGCGAGAAATGGGTGTGCCGATTGACTCCTTGGTGCTCGCCACCAACGAAAACAATGTCCTAGCCGAGTTCTTCAATACGGGCGTGTATCGTCCGCGTCCGAGCAAGGAAACCTTCGAAACATCGAGCCCATCGATGGATATTTCCAAAGCATCGAATTTCGAGCGGTTTGTGTTTCATCTGTTCCATGGAGATGCTGAACGTATCGCTGCAATGTGGCTCGACGTCGATCAGGGCCGCTCGTTCGATGTGTCGCAAACGCATGAATTCAAAGGACTGCGTGAGCGCTTCGGCATCGTCGCGGGCACCAGCACTCACGCGGATCGCCTTGTCACCATTCGCGAGGTGCACGAAAAAACGGGCAGCCTGATCGACACGCACACCGCCGATGCAGCGAAAGTGGCGCGCTCGCTCGTCAAGTCGGGTGTGCCCATGATCGTGCTCGAAACCGCGTTGCCTGTGAAGTTTGCCGAGACCGTTAAAGAAGCGACCGGAATAGATCCGCCGCTAACAGCTGAACAACAAACCATGATGGCGTTGCCGTTACGTGTGGTTCAAATTGCGCCGGATGTGGAACGAGTGAAAGCAATCATCGCGGCCAATTGAGTCTGCTGGAGTGACGCTCATTGGAAGAGCAGTCGGGTCGCGGCAGAGCCGCTCCTACAATTGCCATATGCCCAACTCACTTGAAGTCAGCCACCTAAGCCACCAATATCCGCCGCGTGGTCGTGAACCTGCGCGCGACACATTGCACGACGTGAGTTTTCGTGTCGAAGCAGGCCGCGTGGGCTGCCTCCTCGGACCGTCCGGCTGCGGCAAAACCACCTTGCTGCGATCAGTCGCCGGCCTTGAGCGGATCGGCAATGGCACCATTCGTATTGGCGACCGGATCGTTGCTGATGCACGCACCCACATCGAACCCGAAGATCGCGGGGTCGGCGTGGTCTTTCAGGACTACGCGCTGTTTCCGCATCTTGATGTCGCAGGTAACGTCGGTTTCGGCCTGCACAAACTCTCCGTCGTCGAGCGCAACGTACAAATTCAAGCCGCGCTTGATCTGGTCAATCTGCGCGACACCTCGCACGCGTATCCGCACGAACTCTCCGGCGGTCAGCAACAACGCGTTGCGCTCGCCCGGGCGCTGGTGGTGAAGCCCAAGCTGGTGCTTTTCGACGAACCATTCTCCAATCTCGACATCGAAACCCGGCAGCGCTTGTCCGCCGAAGTTCGCGCGTCGCTTTCCGAGGCGGGCGCAACCGCGTTACTCGTCACGCATGATCAGCACGAAGCCTTCGCGCTCGCTGACGAGATTGGCGTGCTGCGCGACGGCCATCTGGAGCAGTGGGACACGGCCTATAACCTCTATCACCGCCCGGCATCGCGCTTCATCGCTGACTTTGTGGGCGAAGGCGTATTCCTTCCGGCAAGCGTAATCGACGGTGTCCATCTCGATAGTGAGCTCGGCGTACTGCAACTGTGTGCACCCACGTTGCGAGCGGCTGGCGACAAAATCGACCTGCTTTTACGGCCCGACGACGTCGTTCATGACGACGCCAGCCCCAATACGGCAACGGTCATTGCCCGTGCCTTTCGCGGTGCCGAATTTCTGTACACGCTCGCGTTGCCCAGCGGTCGCAGCGTCCTTGCACTCGTGCCCAGCCACCACAATCACCGAATCGGTGAAGCTATCGGAATCCGCGTTGAGCTTGACCACGTCGTCGCGTTTTGACGAGCCGTCTATTTACCGGCTATAATTTAAAGCTAGGCGGCTGTAGCTCAGTTGGATTAGAGTACTTGGCTACGAACCAAGGGGTCGTGGGTTCAATTCCTGCCAGCCGCGCCAAACACTACAAGGGTTAGATGGATAGTATCCACTAACCCTTTTTCTTTGTGTTCAATCCTTGGTCTTCGGCCTATGACGGGCAGCAATCTGTAGCCGACCGACCCAGCAGAAGCCGGCGCCAGCATTAACCGTCATACGGGTTTCATCAAATAACCCATCCACGACCAGTAGGTGAGTGAAAAAATCACCAGCAGAACAGTCGCCGCCAGTGTGATTTCCAGACCGGTGCGTACAAAGTCGCGCGCATCGAACGTGTCGGTGCCATACGCGATCATGTTCTGCGGCGCGTTGACCGGCAATATGAAACCGAAGCTGACCACGAATTGCAGCAGCATGGTCATACCGACAACGTTTAGGCCTGGCGTCTTTACGGCCATCAGTACGCTGATGATGATCGGGATCATCGTCGAGGCCAGCGCCGTAGCGCTTGCAAAACCAAGGTGGATTACGATCAGGAATAGCGACAGCATCATGAGAATCGCGAACGCGGAGGCGTTCTGCAGGCCGAGATTCTGAACGATCAAATTGGCCAGCCACCCCGCCGCGTTGGTTCGTAAAAGTGCCGTGCCGATGCTGATACCAACGGCAAACAGCACAACGGTTCCCCATGGAAATCCGCGCTGTGATTCCTTCCAGTCCATCACGCCGATGCGAGGTAGCAGCATCAAGCCGATGGCAGCAATTGTGGTGGATGACGTGTCAAAGTCGTGCAGCACCTTTTCAGTCGCCCAAAAGGCCAGAAGGCAAAGCACGATCACAAGTAGCTTCCACTCCTTCATCGACATTGATCCAAGGGCGGCAAGCTGCTCGCCGATGGTGGCCTGACCGCCGGCAATCTCCTCCGTCTCGGGCCGCATCATGCGCGTCATGATGAAGTACAGCGCGACAGTGAGCAGTGCCGAAAAGGGCGCGCCCGCAACGAACCAATCTGTCCACGTGATGCTGGTTTGAAACTGCTTTTCGATGAAACCAGTGGCCACCATGTTTTGCGCGGCGGCGGTCTTGATGCCGACGTTCCAGACGCTCGCCGTTTGCGCCGCAGTGATCACCAGCAGACCCGCGAAGCGGCTACGCTTTTCCACCTTGAACGCCAGGATGAAGCCCATCATGATCGGCACCAGACAAGCGACGCGCGCGGTAGTGCTCGGCACGATGAAGGCGAGCAAAAAGCAGACGATCATGGCACCGATTACGATGTGATTGGTCCTCGCGTCGACCTTCGACAGCACAAACAGCGCGATCCGTTTGTCAAGACCTGTGGCGGTCATCCCCGCCGCGATGAAACACGCTGCCGCCACCAGAGCGACAGCGCTATTGGAAAACCCGGACAGTGCAAGGCCGAGCGCAGCTGTGGTGCCAATGTCCGCCCCGCCGGGTTTCAGCGCGTCGGGCGCATAGGCCAACATAAATACCATGAGCGCAGCAATTACAACTGCACTGACCGCATAGTCGAGCGCTTCAGTCATCCACACAATCACCGAAAACGCGAGGATGGCAAGCATGACCTGTCCGGCCTGTGGAAGCCCCGCCGGTGCGGGCATCAAAACTACCACTAGCAGCGCGACGAGCGCAGCGATGAGGCCCACGTGCTTGATCGCCTTGTGTTCCGGTGGTGCGAGTTTGTCACGTGACAGACGCGTACGAATCGGCGCTGAGGTAGCCATCGTTCAACCTCCCTCAAAACACGCAGACTAAGATGCAGCGCAAGGCGCCGCATTGATCTCGATCAACGCTGTGAAGAAGTCGTTGACGCCCGCTTGACGCCGTGGCACCCATCATGAGATTTCGCGATCACAGTGCCCGCACACACGATACGCCTGCGCTACCGTCCATGTTCTCGCTTCACGCCTGTTTTTTCACGAGCATCAAATGCTGAACAGTGTTTTAACCACGACGTGCGCCACGGGCTCGCGATCTGGCGCGGGTGGTCGGTAGGTATCCCGGCCCCGCACATTGCGCGCGGTGTGGGTGCCTACGTCGCCACGCTCATCGGCATGGTGTCGGGATACACCTCATGTGTGATCACATCAAAGCGCAACAAACTGTGTTGACCAAAACCCATCACAATGGGCACATCGCCCGCATCACGCCCCTGCGCCATTACGATGCGACCGATGCGTGCGCGGTTATGGCGCGCATCACAGGTGCACCATTGATCTCCGAGAAACACTTCAAACCACGCGCTGAAATCCATCGGGCCGGGCACCAATGGCACACCGATGTCGCCAAGATAGCCGGTCACATAACGTGCTGGAATGTTCATACAGCGACACAGCGTAACCGCCAGATGGGTGAAGTCGCGGCACACGCCTACGCGTTCTCGAAAGCCCTCAAGGGCGGTTCGATTGGCGCGTGCGCACTGGTAATCAAAGCGAATATGGTTGTGAACGAACTCGCAAATTGCCTGCACCCGTGGCCAGCCGAGCGGCGTTGAGCCAAACTGCGCCCAGGCGAAATTGAGTAGCTCGCTGTCGACCTCACAATAGCGGCTTGGCAGTAAAAACTGCAATGTGGATGCCGGCAGATCGCGCGGATCGTGCTGGTAGGCATCGTAGTGCTGCGCGTCCAGCAAACCGCTGTCGCGAATCACTGCGCGACTGCTGAACTTGACGCTACTAACGCCCTCCGGAACGTTGATACGGCCGCAAAGATTGCCAAACGAATCGAAATATTCTTCGGTCGGGAACGACGGGGCAACATGGATCACCTCCGGTTGCAGCAGATCGTCGCGTCGCGATGGATGTACATGCAACAGGTAGATCAGTGCCATTGGCGAGGTCATTGCGAGCT
The DNA here is from genome assembly GCA_025354075.1 of Burkholderiales bacterium. Classification (GTDB taxonomy): domain Bacteria; phylum Pseudomonadota; class Gammaproteobacteria; order Burkholderiales; family Casimicrobiaceae; genus Casimicrobium. Next base: position 4,858 of record JANXNO010000502.1, read on the forward strand.
CAATGTCGTATCCGATTTGAATCAGCATAAATTCTGGTGTGAAAGTCTAGGTTGCAGAAGGAAACAGGGCGAGAGCTCAACGGCCCCAGGGGTTCAACGCGGAGCGCTAATCGGACGTCGCACTAACACCATGCATTATTGGTGCCATCGGGAAACCAATGCATCAGCAAGCGGTCAGGCCGAATGTAGGACGCGACGCCATGTATCAACTTTTCTATGGAATGGCGTAGCTACTGGGCTGCAACACTAAAATATAGTAAAGTCGATAAATGCTCAATTGTGCGATCAAGCCCAGTTCAGATAAGGGGTTCATTCAAAAGCTGTTGATTTCAAAAAACGCACCGAGGCGGGCCATATGCTCGTTTTGAATTGAGGTTCGCCGGTTCGGCGCGCGGCGATATTTAGCCCGCTGTGCACAGCTTATTTCCGCAACGCAGCAATCTTGCATATAATTTCGGCTTCGGACACCGTGGCGCTTTGATTTGCTTATTGTGAGCGGATCGAGGGCACACAGTTAAGCAACCGGCCACAAGCATGGGTTGTCTCGATTGTGCAGAGCGTGCGCGAGGCCGTGTATACCCAGTTTTGAATTGCCCTCAGGGGCCATGCGTCAACACCCAGCGACGTGCGGCATCACCAAACGCTTGAGGAAGAACATGTCACACGAAACAGCTCTCCACGGTCAGCTCCCGCTGACGCACGGTCAGACGCACTTGACGGGCGCAGAAATAATCATGCGCTGTCTCGCCGAAGAAAAGGTCGAATTCGTTTTCGGCTATCCCGGCGGCGCCGTACTTAATATCTACGACGAGATATTCAAGCAAGACAAATTCAAGCACGTGCTGGTACGGCATGAACAGGCGGCTGTACACGCCGCCGATGCGTATTCGCGATCAAGCCAAAAAATCGGTGTCTGCCTCGTCACCTCCGGCCCCGGCGTCACCAACGCCGTCACCGGCATCGCCACGGCCTACATGGATTCCATTCCGATGATCATCATCAGTGGTCAGGTGCCTACGCACGCCATTGGTCAAGATGCATTTCAGGAATGCGACACCGTTGGCATCACCCGGCCCTGCGTAAAACACAACTTCCTCGTGAAGGATGTGAAGGACCTGGCGCTGACCATGAAGAAGGCTTTCTTCATCGCATCAACGGGTCGACCCGGCCCAGTGCTCGTTGATATTCCTAAGGACGTCACCGCCAACAAGTGCGCGTTCGACTATCCCAAAGAAATCTCTATGCGTAGCTACAACCCCTCCGGCAAGGGGCATAGCGGCCAGATCAAGAAAGCAGTGCAGCTGCTGCTTGAGGCTAAAAAGCCGATGATTTATGCGGGCGGCGGCGTGGTGCTGAACGACGCGTCAGCGCAATTGACGAAGCTCGTGCGCATGCTCGGCTCGCCGTGTACCAACACGTTGATGGGCCTCGGCGGCTTCCCCGCAAGTGATCCGCAATTCGTCGGCATGCTCGGCATGCATGGCACGTATGAAGCCAACATGGCGATGCAGGATTGCGATGTGCTGCTTGCGGTCGGCGCGCGGTTCGATGATCGCGTGATCGGCAATCCGGGGCACTTCTTCCGCGATGGCCGCAAGATCATTCACATCGACATTGACCCGTCGTCGATCTCCAAGCGTGTGAAAGTGGACGTGCCGATTGTGGGCTATGTGCGCGACGTGCTCAGTGAAATGATTAATCTGATTGAAGCGTCCGACAAAAAACCGGACGCTACAGCGCTTAAGGGCTGGTGGACGACCATCAAGGAATGGCAGAGCAAAAAGTGCCTTGCCTTCAAGCCCACGGTTGGCGACGGTCGCATCAAGCCGCAGGCCGTTGTCCAGGCGCTGTGGAACGTCACGGGCGGCGACGCGATCATCACCAGCGACGTCGGCCAGCATCAAATGTGGGCCGCGCAGTATTACCCGTTCGACAAACCGCGCCGCTGGATCAATTCGGGTGGGCTCGGCACGATGGGTGTGGGCATACCGTACGCAATGGGCGCGCAACTCGCGAACCCGGACGCAACGGTCGCCTGCATCACGGGCGAGGGCAGCGTACAGATGTGCATTCAGGAGCTCTCTACCTGCAAGCAGTATCACATCCCGATGAAGATCATCAACCTGAACAACCGCTCGCTCGGCATGGTGCGTCAGTGGCAGGAATTCTTTTACGGTAATCGCTATGCCGAGAGCTACATGGACGCGCTGCCAGACTTCGTGAAACTCGCCGAAGCCTACGGTCACATCGGCATGAAGATCGAGAAGGCGGGCGATGTTGAAGGCGCTTTGAAAGAAGCGATGAAACTCAAGGATCGACTCGTGTTCATGGACTTCATTACAGATGAAACCGAGAACGTGTTCCCGATGATTCCGGGTGGCAAGGGCTTGTCCGAAATGATTCTGGCAGAGGAGCTTTAGGCATGCGCCATATCCTCTCCATCCTGCTTGAAAACGAACCGGGCGCATTGGCCCGCGTGGTTGGCTTGTTCGCCGCGCGTGCCTACAACATTGATTCGCTTTCGGTCGCGACGACAGAAGACACCACGATGAGCCGCATGACCATCGTCACGCATGGTTCTGATGACATCATCGAGCAGATCACCAAGCAGTTAAACAAGCTGATTGAAGTGGTGAAGGTCGTCGACCTCACCGACGGCTATCACATCGAGCGCGAGCTGATGCTGGTTAAAGTGCGTGCAGCGGGCAAAGATCGCGACGAGATGAAACGCTTGTCGGATATTTTCCGGGGCCGCATTCTGGACGTTACCGACAAGAGCTACACCATCGAGTTGACGGGCGACAGCGATAAGCTAGACGCCTTCATCGCGGCCATCGAGCCGGGAACGATTCTGGAAACGGTGCGCACCGGTGCCTCAGGCATTGGCCGCGGCGAACGGATTTTGAAGATTTAAAAAGGGAGATTGAAATGAAAGTTTATTACGACAAAGACTGTGATCTGAGCCTGATTAAGGGTAAAGAAGTCACCATCGTGGGTTACGGCTCACAGGGTCATGCGCATGCGCAAAATCTGAACGACAGCGGCGTTAAAGTCACCGTCGGTGTGCGCAAAGGTGGCCCGAGCTGGGACAAGGCGGCCAAAGCTGGGCTGAAGGTTGCCGAAGTCGCTGAAGCCGTGAAAACCGCTGACGTGGTGATGATGTTGTTGCCAGACGAGCAGATCGGTGCCGTCTACGCCAACGAGATTCACGCCAATATTAAAAAGGGCGCGTCGCTCGCTTTTGCCCACGGCTTTAACGTGCATTACGGTGCGGTGATTCCGCGTGCTGACCTCGACGTATGGATGGTTGCGCCAAAGGCCCCGGGCCACACCGTGCGCTCGACGTACGCGCAGGGTGGCGGTGTGCCGCATCTGGTCGCCGTGCATCATGACGCGAGTAAAAAAGCGCGTGATCTGGCGCTGTCTTACGCATCGGCGAACGGTGGCGGCAAGGCCGGCATCATCGAAACCAACTTCCGCGAAGAAACCGAGACTGATCTGTTCGGCGAACAGGCGGTGTTGTGCGGCGGTACGGTTGAGCTGATCAAGGCGGGTTACGAGACGCTGGTTG
>JANXNO010000536.1 GCA_025354075.1 Burkholderiales bacterium
TGAACTGCTGATCAAGCTTGTGCCTGCGCTCGATGAATTACGTCGTGCGGGCGCGGCGCTGGCGGAGCTGGACTTGCTCGCGAACTTTGCGGAACGCGCCGAAACGCTCAAGCTCGCTCGCCCGAACTTCACAACGTTGCCGTGCCTCGAACTCGCAGGTGCGCGGCATCCAGTGATCGAATCGCTAGTCGATCATTTCATCCCGAATGACGTACGCCTGGACAACAAACGAGTTTGCGTCATCCTCACCGGTCCCAACATGGGCGGCAAAAGCACCTACATGCGCCAAGCTGCGCTAGCCGTGATCATGGCGTATGCGGGCTGTTATGTCGCGGCCAATCAGGCCACCATCGGGCCGATTGATCGCGTGCTCACGCGCATCGGCGCGTCGGACGATCTGGCGTCAGGCCGATCCACCTTCATGGTCGAGATGACCGAAGCCGCTGCGATTTTGCAGCGCGCGACGCCGAATTCGCTGGTCATTGTGGATGAGATCGGACGCGGCACCTCCACCTTCGACGGCCTCGCACTCGCCACCGCCATCGCGCGACGGCTGATCAACAAAGCGCAAAGTCTGACGCTGTTTGCGACGCACTATTTTGAGTTGACCGAACTGGCCAACAACTTCGCAACCTGCATGAATCAACACGTGTCGGTGGTCGAGCACGGCGACAAAGTAGTCTTCTTGCACGAGGTGAAAGCAGGCCCCGCAAGCCGCAGCTACGGGATTGATGTGGCAAAACTGGCGGGCATGCCTGCTGAAGTGATTCGAGACGCACGACGAGAACTGGAGCGGCTTGAGAAAGAACGCACGCATCGCGGACCGCAAGCCGATTTGTTTGCTGCTGCGCCTGTTGCAACCGAAGGTCCCGATGCACAATCGCCGCTGATTGCAGCGCTTGCAGCCCTCGACGCAGACGATTTAAGTCCGCGAGAAGCGCATGCGAAGTTGGCGGAGTTGATTGAGTTGGCGCGGAAACAGTAGGCAGCACGCTTGCGCTGCAAGCCTGCGCTGCTCAGACATGTAGCCGCTATGCAACGAACTGCAATTGCGGAAGCACTTATGGGAAGTAACGGTCTCTCGATTCCGCTGCGCTGCATCAAGGCTACGCGAAATCGTAGTTGTTTTGGGGGAACTCTCTACAACTACTTGTAACCCACCCGATTCACAATCTCTTGCGCCTGGCGCTGGTTTTTACCCAGCGCGATCATGTTCAGCGTGTCCGGCTTGAAGGTGCCCAAGGATTCCAGCGCTTCGTTCTTGAACTTCGCGCTGACCACGACGGGCCACTCATTGTTGCCGTTGGCGAAGTAGCCTTGCGCTTCGTCACTGGCCAGGTACTCCATGAACTTGATCGCGTTTTCCTTGTTCGGTGCGTTTTTGAGCATGCCGCCGCCGGACACGTTCATGTGCACGCCGCGCCCGTTGGTGTTGGGCCACACCACGCGCAGCTTCTCCATCATGGCGCGCTCGTCGGCTTTGTCTGACTTGATCATGCGCGCGATGTAATAAGTGTTTGACAGTGCAATCGAGCATTCACCGGCAGCCACGGCCTTGATCTGATCGGTGTCGCCGCCCTTAGGCTGCCGGGCGAGGTTAGCGTTGACGCCTTTGGCCCACTCTTCCGCCTTCGCCGCACCGTCATTTTCAATGATCGATGAGAGCAGGGACAACATGTAAACGTGCGAACCGGAACGGGTGCATATCTGGCCTTTCCATTTCGGGTCGGCGAGGTCTTCGTAGGTCGTGATTTCACCGGGTTTGATTTTCAATTTATCGACCAGAATCGCGCGTGCGCGGGTGGAAAAACCAAACCACGTATTGCTTGCCAGACGGTACGCTGCGGGAATTCTTTCGTTCAACACTTTGGATTGAATCGGTGCGAACACGCCCTCCTGGTCGGCAATCCACAGGCGGCCTGCGTCTACCGTCAAAAACACATCGGCTGGCGAGTTGGCGCCTTCAGCCTTGATGCGAGTCAGCAGCGCGTCTTCTCCACCGTCAATACGGTTGACTTTAATGCCCGTCGTTTTGGTGAAGTTGCTGTACAGCGCCTCGTCGGTGTTGTAGTGCCGCGCGGAATAAAGATTAACCACTTTGTCTTGCGCGAATACGGCAGGCGTGGCCGTCACCACGGTCGTGACAAGCGCGGCCACCAACACCAACTTGATTAGGGAAAACTTTTTCATGAAACGATCCAGAAGAAAACGTGAATACGAACTATTCGTAAAATATATCATAATGCGAACCGTTCGCGTTTGCAGCGAAATCACGTGCCGTCTTGCGAGTGTCCCGCCGTTACGTCCGGATCGCAGTTGCTCAGCGCTTGATGCGGCTGATCTTGGTGCCTTCTATGCTCAAACTCGCCATCAATCCCTGCTGGTCGTTGATAAAAGCGTACGCGTCGTCTTTCAACGTCGATGTAGAAAAGTTTTTTCCAGCGCCTTCGTTCACCACCACGAGCGAGGGCCCAACGCCGAATTCCCAACCTTTAGATTCGGCCAGGTAATTGACCGCCTTGTCACTCATCAGAAAGACCACGTAGGTGTAAGTCTCGGCACCCGCCTGCCAGCCCCATGAAGCGGAAACGGAGTTGAAATACTCGGTCACCTTTGCGCCCTTCATGAGCACGCCTTCGCCGTAGCTGCCGCCGAAAACAAGCCCGGCCTTCACG